>JBGTHI010000816.1:0-6810 GCA_041746295.1 Myxococcaceae bacterium | reverse complement strand
ACCGATCGACCGATGGTCGCGCCCCGGTTGGATGCTCGCAATCTGCTTGCGGCGGATGTCGGGGGCTCAGGCCGAAAGGACCTGGGACGGAATGGCTCGTACCTGGTCTTTCGCCAGCTGCGACAGAACGTACCGGCTTTCAGGGAGACGCTCCGAGATCTGACGCGAGGGCCGGATGGGACCCCCAACGAGGAGGCGGCAGCCAGGCTGGCGGCGCAGATGGTGGGTCGCTGGCCCAGTGGCGCTTCGCTGGTCACCGCTCCCGAGCGGGACGACCCGGGCCTGGCGAACGCCAACGACTTTCTCTACCACGCGCTGGATCCGGAGGGACACCGCTGTCCGATCGGCGCACACGTGCGCCGGACCAATCCACGGGATGCGTTGGACCCGGAGCCAGGCTCGGAGGACTCGATCCAAGTGGGCAAGCGCCACCGCCTCCTTCGCCGCGGGAGAAAGTACGGGCAGCCGCTGCCGCCAGGACAGGTCGACGATGCGGATCGGGGGCTGATGTTCATCTGCCTAAACGGCAATCTTGCTCGCCAGTTCGAGTTCGTCCAGCAGAGCTGGATCAACAACCCATACTTCGCAGGGCTCTACCGCGACGCCGATCCGATCATGGGACCGCTCGCCAATAACGACTTCACGGTGCAGCAGAACCCGCTCCGCATGCGGTATCGGGGCTTGCGGCGGTTCGTGAGCGTCGCGGGCGGCGCCTACTTCTTCCTTCCTGGAGTCCGAGCCCTTCGCTACCTGGCGAGTCTATGAAAACTTCGAAAAGCCGTTCGGAAGATCTTGTCTTCCTCATCCCGGGGTTTCTGGGCTTCGAGAGCTTTGGAAACTTCAGCTACTTTGCCGACCGCGTCAGCGCTGCGCTCCGGGCGAGCCTGGAGCGGCGGCTGGGCAACGCCGTGTACGTGATTCCGGTCCCGGTCCGACCCACCGCATCCTTCGTGCACAGACAGAAGGCGCTGGTTCAGACGATGGCCTCCCGGATGGAGGTGTTCGAGCACGTCGACCGGGTTCACCTAGTGGGCCACAGCACGGGCGGAGTTGACGCCCAACTGCTGACCTTTGCCCAGCCGCTGGCTCAGCCCAGCTGGAGTGATTTCGAAGGGCGGGACATGCGCCCCCTGCGAGATCGCCTGCGGACGGTGGTGTCGGTAGCGTCCCCGCACCACGGCACCTGCCTGGCGGAAGATCCGCTCGCCCGGTTCGTGGCTGAATCGCCCAAGCTCTCCGAGCTGAAGAATCTGGGCGCGTTCACCGCTCTCCTGGGCAAGCTCGCTCTGAGCTGGCGATCCGACGTGGATGCCAAAGAGCTGATCCCCGATCTGGGGGCGCACGGCCTTAAGATTTTACGATTCTTCCAGGAGGTGCTGGACTCGCGAGAGCTTGTCAACGACCTTTCACCCACCCGGATGGAGGCGCTCTACAAGAGGTCGGAGGGGGCTCTCCCGGTCCGGCGTGCGAGCTTTGTGACCGTCGCCGGCGCGGTTGGCGCTGACGAGTTCTTCCTGGATCTCTCGCGGCGGACGTCGGGTGAAGCGACGGGCTGCGCGGGTCGCGGTCCGCACACCGAGGCGGCTTTGAAGGTCCTTCGTCAGGCTGCGAAGACTTCTGAGACCTGGGTCTTAAATCCCGGAATAGGGATTCCCTCGTTCAGCGGGCAGAGCAACGACGGCGTGGTCAACTCCGCCCGGCAGCTGATCGATCCGTCCGACCCTCGGGAGCTGGCGGGGCTGGTGATCGCCGACCACTTCGACGTGGTGGGGTACTACGACCGCTCCCTCTGGTTCAGGGACGAGACAGACACCGAGCGCCGCAAGCGGTTGATCTCGGGCTTGATGCACAGCGGAAGCGGCTTCGGCGACGACCAGTTCTTCTCGCTCTATCGAAGGGTCGCGGACGTCATCGACTCTCCGTGAGCGGCCAGCGAGGTCTGGTGCTCGCCGTGCCGTTCGCGCGAACCGGCCCAAAGAAAGAGCCTGTTCATGGACAGGAGCAGAAGGTTCGCCAAGGGGGTTCCCAGAAGTGAGATCAGCAGGCCGATGGCAAACTTGCGCGCCCTGGTCCAGAAGCCGAGCAGCCCGATCAGCGCCAGGGCTCCGGTGACGGCGGCCGCGGCGTGCCAGGTCCGCCATTGATGCTGGTGCAGGTCGTTTCCATGACGCCAGAGCCAGGCTGAGACCGTGGCGGACAGTGCCGCAATCAGGACCGCCCCGAGGAGCTGTTTCGGGACGTAGAGCAGGAGCGATTTGAACAGGCGCTGTTCAGCCAACTTCAAATGCCGAAGGAGGCGCGGCTCCGCCTGGGCGTTCGCCAGGTGGGGCAAGATCCAGCGAAAGCGGAAGTCCCCCGCCGGCGCCCCCGCGCTGCCCGTGCGAGGTCCCGGGAATTCCCTCAGCTTGGACTTGGAGATGAGATACGCGCTGCCCATCAGAGCGTCCGCCTCCACGTCGGAAAAAGCGTCCAGGTCCGTCCGCACTCGCGAGAGCGCCTGTTGGATGGCGCTGGCCACCCCGTAGGGCGCTTCAGGCAGTGTCGGCGGGAGCTCCCGCCGCCCCGGGCGCTTGAGCCGGGGCTGAATGTGAGAGGCGCAGAGACCGTCCCTTAGGTGAACGACCGCCCCTGGCAGCTCCGGAGGCCTCGTGTGGAGGGTTGCAACGCTCAGGTCTCTCACGCGGTCCTGAAGCAGCGTGCTGCTGCGGCTGATCACCGCCAAGGTGAACGGCTTTGGCTCGGCGAGATCCTTCAGCAACCCAGAGCCGTCGCTGACGAGAACCGTCTGGCAACCGTTTTGGAGGAGAGGGGCGATGCCCTGGTTGTCGTGGACCCCACCGTCAACGAGCTGCGGCCACCAGTTATGGAAGAGGGTGCTGAGCGGAAGGGGAGGGAAGAGACCGGGGACACATGCAGAGGCGGCAACGGCCACGTCCAATGGGAACTGGGCGTATCGCTCCTCCTCCGCTTCCGCGTAGTAGAGCCCTTCCAGAACCGTGTTGAGGTCGGCCTCCTCGCTGCTGCTTTGGGCGCTGCCGAACTGCTCTCCCATCCAGGTGGCGGTGAACTGCCATTGACGGCCCGTGTTGAGCGTGCAGGCGTTCACCACCAGCATCGGCACCTTGGCGCGCCGAAGGGGATTGCCTGTTTTGGGCGAGAAGTCATTCGGGTGGTCGAGGGGCTGAATTAGCAGATCGCTCATGCGGACTCGTTGATGCTTGCGCGCCCGCAACCTGGCGGCGGCGGCCGGGTCGGAGCTGCTCAATCGGTGGGCACGTGCCTCCAGGATCTCATTGAAGAGAGGGCAGTAGAAGACCTGGCCATAGAGCTCTCCCAGCCGGTCGCTGCGGGTGTAGCTCCTCTTGACGGCATCCTTGAGGTTGGCCGACAGGCTGGCGAAAGCCCTGACGCGGATATTGGTCTGGACCCTCTCGAGGAACCACGTTTCCAGATCTGCGACCAGCTTCCGGTAGTCTGAGGCCTGGATCTCCGAATCCGGCTTTGACTCGAGGAGCTTCTGGACTTTGAGATAATACGCCGCGCCAAGAATGGAGCCCCCCGAGACGGTGGAGATCATCTCCACCCGCCGGAGGAGATCCTGTTCGGCGAGGTAGGCCAGGACACCTAAGTGAAAGAACGCCGCCCGGAAACCGCCGCCGGAGAGCGCTAGCCCAAAGCCGATGTCCGGCTTGGGGACCGTCTGGAGGGCTATCGAAGGGGCCATGGCGCGCGCAGGTTATTGCGACGTACGCGCATTATCCACAACTGAGAACATCAGATGCGGCGAGCCTCCGCTCGAGTCGACTAAGCAACGTCGTCCCCGGCCATCTGACGGGGGGCTATCGACTCCCGCTGCCGCTGCGGCGACGCTGGCGGGCCCCGATTCGAGGACTTCGTGAGACTTCTGAACACGCGCTCCGCGGAGCTCAGGAATCGCCCGGGCATGCGAATGTGCGCGGGCCCTGGAGAGGCAGGCGCACCGTGAAGATGGTGCCGTCGTCCGGGGTGGAGCTCACCTCCAAGCTGCCGCGATGGGAGTGAACGATCTGCTGGGCGATGTAGAGCCCCAAGCCGACGGAGCCTGAAGAGCGCTGAGCGCCGCCACCGCTCTTGAAGGGAGCGAAAAGGTCCGGCAGCTGCGGCGTGGGAATGGGAGGACCCCCGTTGCGCAGCTCTACCACCAGCTCATCCGCGGTCTGAGCACTGAGCACCTGGATCTCGGCGCCGGGCGGGCTGTGCTGGCAGGCGTTGACAACCAGATTCCCCACCACTTGTGAGATCCTGTCTGCGTCGAAGCTGCCGCGGCCGTTGCCTTGGAAGCGAACCTCGATCGCTCGCTCCGGATTGGAGATTCGCACCTCGTCCACCACGGTCCGCACCAACTGGTGAAGGTCGGCCGATGCCGGCACGATCGGGATGCCTCCGCCCAGGCGGGCCCGGGTAAAATCCAGGAAGTCTCTAATCATCCGGCTGGCGCGCTCGGCAGAGGAGACGATCCGCGTCACCGCCTTGGCCTGAGACTCGTCCAGGTTGCCGCGCCGCAGGAGAATCGCGGCGGACATTTCTATCGCGCTGATCGGGTTCCGAAGATCGTGCGAGACGATCCCTACCGCATGGTGTTCGAACTCTTCGGCGGCGTGCCGCGCCGTCTCATCGAGCACCAGCCCGCGAAGAAGCTTCGGTGTTCCCGCCTCGTCCAGAACCACATAGCCCCGGGTCATCTGCCACCCGATGCTTCCGTCGGGCCGAACGATGCGGAGCCTGGTCTCGTAGCGGCCCTTACTCTCAATGGAGTCCGCGACCTTCCTCGCGACCGCTTCTCGGTCTTCGGGATGAACCAGAGCGAGCCAGGCTTCGTAGGTTCCTCCGAAAGTGCCGGGAGGGATGCCAAAGATGCGCTCGATGTTGGGCGACCAGCCGACGCGATTCTCCGCGATGTTCCATTCCCAGGTTCCGACGGTGACGGCGTCGAGCGTATCGCGGAGCCGCTCCTCGCTCTCGCGAAGGGCCTGGGCGAGCTGCTCCTTCTCCTGGACGACGGCTTTGAAATGATCGCGCTCTGCCTCGGCGCGCTCGCGCGACTCAAGCTCCGAGGTGACATCCTTGAACACAACCGCGACGTGAGTGACCTCCTGCCCGGTGCCGACTAGGGGGACGAAAGTGCAGGAGGTGGCCACCCGCTTGGCGTCGGTCACTTTGATGTGCTTGAGCGTCTTGGGGTCGTACCAGAAGGTGGGGGTCTGGATGGTCTCGCCCTGAAACGCTTTACGAACGGCCTCGGCGAGCCCGCTGCGAGTGGTCTCCTCATCCTGAAAGAGATTGTATTCGGGCGGGGGCTCTGTGCCGAACATGTCCCGATAGGCGCGGTTGTTGACGAGCGGGTGGCCGTCGGCCTTGAAGATGATGTGCGGGATCGGGGAATGGGCGATCACGCCTTCGAGAAGCGCGACAGGGTCGGGAATGCCTTCCAGACGCGCCCGCAGCGATCGCGAGTCGGGGGAACCGGTCATATCGAGCCCTGTGTTTGAGCGCCCGCCGTCGAGGTGTTGAGCGGGACGGTCATGATGTAGCTCGCGGTGGGCATGGCTCCCGGCGTCGTGTGAGGTGAGGGCTACTCCTCCCGGCAGGCGGAGGCAACGTCGAAGTATCTCTCCGGTTCAAATGGCGTCAGGGGCCGAGTCAGGGCCTGAGATTGCGGCCAGGGGAATGTCCTGGGTGACCATCAGGTCTCAAGCGGCTGCGCCCGCGGCGATGTGCGTATCGGCCACGCATGAAGGACTTCGCCCCTCTTCTACGTGCCTCGGGCGCGGCGGTCGCGTTCCTCTTTTGAGAAGTGGCGCGTCTCAATGCAGGAGTGACTTGGCGAACGCCTCCGAAGTGTGGGAAAGCACCACAGGGGAGCTCATGAGCGCGACTGGAAACGTGGGAAAGCTGCTGGTGGCAGTCTGCGTCGGCATGCTGGCGGGCGGCTGTACCTATCAGGTCAACAGCACTGACGACGCGCCGGACGTCAGCCCAGGTGACCGGGTCTGCAAGGATGCCCGGGGCAAGTGCACGCTTCGTGCGGCCGTGATGGAGGCGAACGCCACGCCCCTGGGTGAGCGAATCGAGGTCCCGGCCGGCCTCTACGCGTTGACTCTTCCGTCGTCTTCCGGTGGTGGAACGCTGGTGATCAACTCCAACGTCTCCATCCGCGGCGCCGGCGCCGCGCTCACCATTATCGACGCCAAAGCGGTGGTCTATTCCGGACAACCCGGGGGCTGCCCCGAAGCGGCCTCCGACAAATCGGTGTTTAGGGTCGAAAGGGGAACGGTGGGGCTGAGCTATCTCACGCTCCAGGGGGGCTACGCCCAGAACGGAGGTGGCCTCTACGTGAACGACGGTACGGTCGAGCTCACCGACGCCGTCATTCGCCACAATGGCGCCTTCACGGGAGGTGGCGGACTGCTGGTCAACAAGGGAGTCGTGCGGATAAGACGAACGTCGATCCTGGCAAACTGCGCGATCGGCGCATTTGGCGGCGGCGTCCGAAACCAGGCCGGTCAGCTGTGGGTCTACGAGTCCCTGATCGCCAACAATCGCTCCAACCGCGCCGGGGGAATCCGCAATGACGGTCAGCTGAATCTTCGCAGCACGACCGTCAGTGGCAATGTGGCTGAGTCCCCATCCGCCGGCACGGGGGGAATCTCCCAAGGAGGCTTTGCCTTCCTGAACAACGTGACGCTCACCAACAACTCCGGTCGCGGCAATGAAACCGGGAGCTTCCTGGGAGGCGGGCTCCAAACCCTCTCCAAGGCCACCACGGTCGTG
>JBGTHI010000815.1:0-2969 GCA_041746295.1 Myxococcaceae bacterium | reverse complement strand
CGTTCTCCAGGGCGGCGCCGGCTGGGACGCGCTGCTGAGCTGGCTGGGCTACTGCTTACTGGCGGGGCTCCTGGGCGCTTACTCCACCGGTGCCTACAAGCGGCTGCGCCAGACGGAGCAAGGGGCTGCGGAGCAGCTCGCGGTGAGCGAGCGGAGGCGGTCGGAATCGGAGCGGCTGGCGATGGTGGGTCGGCTTGCCGCTGGGCTGGCCCACGAGGTTTTCAATCCCCTGGCCTTCATCAAGGCCAACCTGGACTTTCTCCAGCGCTCCACGACCCTCGGGGGGACCCCGGCAGCCGAGGAGCAGCAGGCGATCTACGGCGAAATGGCGGTCGGAGTGGACCGGATCCAGCAACTGATCTCCGACCTACGCGCCTTCGCCCGCAGCGACTCCGAGGTCCGGGAGCAGCTCGATGTGGTGGACGTCCTGGAGAATGCGTTGCGGCTCGCCAACCCTCGCCTCAAGGGTGTGGCACGGGTCGTCCGCGAGTTCGGCACGGGACGGCCAACGATCCTGGCCAACCGCCACCAGATCTCCGCCGTCTTTCTGAATCTCTTGATCAACGCCGGCGAGGCGATGGACGGGAAGGTCCCCACCTCAGAGGCGGGCATCTGGCTCTACCTCGACGAAGTCGCAGGCAAGGTCCGGCTGCGTGTAGAGGACAACGGTCCTGGCCTTCCTGCGGGTCCAATTGCCCGGGTCTTCGAGCCGTTTTTCACGACCAAGCCACCCGGCAAGGGAACCGGCCTGGGGCTGTCGATCGCCCATGAATACGTTCAACGCTTCGGCGGAACGCTCACCGCCGAGAACCTGCCTCCTGGAGGCGCGCGCTTCACCGTCGAGCTTCCCGCTGCCCCGCCGTCCGCCTAGCAGCTGTTGCTAACTGCGTTTGCGGCGCTCCCGAACGGCGGCGGCCAGGTCGCGCAGCACCGGCACCGTCTCGTCCCAGCCCAGGCACGCATCGGTGATGCTCTGGCCATAGCGCAGCGGCTGACCGGCGACACAGTCCTGCCGGCCACCCACCAGATGGCTCTCCAACATCAGACCGAACAGATCGTGCGCGCCCTCGCGGATCTCCCCGGCGATCGCGCGCGCCACCTCGGGCTGACGGGAAGGATCTTTGCGACTGTTGCCATGGCTGCAGTCGACCATCAGACGGGGAGCAAGCTTGGCCCGGGTTAGAGCCGCCAGCGCCTTCGCCAACGGCTCACCCTCGTAGTTCGGTCCGGCGTTTGAGCCGCGAAGGATGATGTGACAGTCCGGGTTTCCGTGAGTGGCTACGATCGCGGAGAGCCCCTGCTTGGTCACCGACAGGAAGTGATGGGAGTGGCTCGCGGCCTGGACCGCGTCGATCGCCACCTGCACGTTTCCGTCGGTTCCGTTCTTGAAGCCCACCGGTACCGAGAGACCGGAGGTCAGCTCGCGATGCACCTGGCTCTCGGTCGTTCGCGCTCCGATTGCGCCCCAGGAGACGAGATCCGCCATGTACTGGGGGGTGATCACGTCCAGGAACTCGCAGCCGGCCGGGACGCCCTTCTCCGCGAGATCCAGGAGCAGGGATCGGCCCACCCGGAGGCCTTGGTTCACGGAGAAGGTTCCGTCGAGGTTCGGATCGTTGATCAGTCCCTTCCAACCAACGGTGGTGCGCGGCTTCTCAAAGTAGACCCGCATCACCAATATCAACGCATCGCCGAGATCGGCGGAGAGCGTCTTCAGCCGATCGGCGTACTCCCGCGCCGCCGTCACATCGTGGATCGAGCAGGGGCCGACCACCGCCACCAACCGATCGTCGTCGCCCTTAAGACAACGGGTCACCGCCTCCCGGGCTTGGTAGACCGTAGTCGAGGCGCGCTCCGTGATCGGCAGATCCTCCATCAGGATCGCGGGGGGGAGCAGCGGGCGGATGCGGGCAATGCGAAGGTCGTCGGTCGGGTGAATCATTGGGGGCGCTTATATCCCTCAACCCCACCTCACGGTCTCACCTTCGCGTCAGAAGAATTGGTAACCGATCGAGAGAGAGACAGTGGGCGAATGAGCGTAGCTCTTGAAGGTCTGGTTCAGATAGGCCTCGCCCTGGCGGGTAAGAATGAGCGCATACGGGCGATCAGCCGCGGACGAGCGCGTGGTGATAGTCGATGACGAGCCAACGGTCCAGAAGCCACCCAGCGCTGCCCGGATATAGAGGTGCTGGGCGATGATCCAGCGCCAGCCCAATTGACCGTCCAACTGGTGAAGCGTGGCACTCGCGGTAGCGGAGATGTTGCGCGCCTCGATCCGCGAATCGCCGATTGCCGCGGCCACCGCCTCGGTGTCGTCCAGGTCTCCGCTCAGCACCAGCCGGCCGTAGCCGACCTGGAAAAAGAAACCGACACTCTTGAACGGTCGCCAGCCCACGTGCGTCCGCCAAGCCCAGCCTCCTTGGGTGATCGCGTCGACCAGATCCGCGGTGTCCTGGTCGTAGCCACCCAACGCCTGCGCGGTGTTGTTGATCAGGCTGAAGTAGGCATGCGGAAGATAGCCCACCTGCGTGGAGAGCAACACGCGGCCTGGGGTCTCAAGATCCAGCCTCCCACCGATATCGGTGGGGAAGGTGGTGCCCGCGGCAGCGCCCAGATGCCAGTCACTGGCCACCGCCGAGCTCGAAAGCCCCAGCGACAAGACGGCAATACAGACCGACAACCGGAGACAGGATCGGGTCATTTGCATCTCATTAACATCTTATTCCGGCGGCGAGCCCATGCTGAGGAGCCGTGCAAACGCAGCCATCACCGGCCAGCCTACTCGGGGCGCCGTGTAGGCGCCAAGCCGCCCGCGGGAGCCGGAAGGTTGCCCTGGGTGGCCGTCTGTCCGATCCTGAAGGCCACGCCGATGGCCGGGACCTCCGACAGCTCGCAGGGCTCACAACGCAGACAGGTCGCGGATCAGGCCAGCGCCCTGCGGGATTGTGAGGCGCTCGACGCCGAGCTGG
>JBGTHI010000814.1:0-2692 GCA_041746295.1 Myxococcaceae bacterium | reverse complement strand
GCTGCTGCTGGGTCGCAAGGTTGATCACCCGCGCTGCATCGCTGGTTTCCTGCACTCCCGCCAGGATCCCCTCGACCGCCCGGGCCGCCACCGCCCCCAAGCGCTCGCCGGTCTCGGTCGCGGCCTTGGAGGCATCGGCCGCTCCAGCCGCGGCCGCGGTCGCCTCGCGGATCTCGGAGATCAGGTTCTTGATCTCCTGCGTGGAGCCCAACACATTCTCCGCCAACCGCCTCATCTCGGCTGCGACGATGCTGAAGCCCCTGCCTGCCTCACCTGCCCGGGAACCCTCCAGCGCGGCGTTGAGCGCCAGGAGGTCGGAGCGGTCGGCGATCTCATCGATCACCTCGACCACCGTCCCGATCCGCTCCACCCGCTTGGAGAGCTTGGTGATCGAGTCGGAGACCGCCGCACCATCGCTGCGGATCTGCTGCATCGCTTCGATAAATTTGGCGATTGCGCTTCGACCCGAACGGGCCGCGCCCAGGGTCTCTTCGGCAACCCGCGCCACCGCTCCAGCGTTTTCCGCGATCTGCGCCGAGGCGTGCCGCAGCTCCTCCATGGTGGCAGTGGTCTCGTGGATCGCCGCGGCCTGTTCCGTGGAAGAAGACTCGTGCTGAGTCGAGGCGGCCAGCACCTGGTTGGCGGATGACGAGAGGCTCAGCGCCGCTTCGTTGATCTCCCGCACGAAGGTCCGGAGCGTCTCGATCACCTCCCCGAAGCCCTCGAGCAGGGGTGCAAGCCGCGGCTCCTCGGTCCCCGCCGACCAGACCGAGAGGTTGCCTTCGTCGCCGAGGCTGGACAGCCCCGCGATCGCGCGATCGATCTGTTCGGAGCAGCGCCGCTTTGCCATCTCCTCCTCGGCCAGCTTCGCGCCCCACCCCTCCAGCAGTCGGTTGACCCAACGACCAGTCTCTACCGCATTGCGGGTCAGCTCTTCGACCGGCACCCGCGCTTGGAGATCTCCCCCCAACGCCTTGGCGAGCGTCGCCTGAATCGGATCGGACGGCGCGGCGGGCTTCGCACGGAGGGCTGGGCCAGCACTCCCCTTCCTGCGCGAGCTGCTTTTCCGGCTCTGGGGTTCAAGCGGCATGGGGTTCAGGGCCTCGCTGAGAAAAAATCGATCATGGAACCGCGGCTGGAAGGTCGACCAGGACCACCGGTCTCTCACCGTCGAGCCAGAAGCCTAACGCTGCCTTGGCACTCGCCAAAACGAACGTCTTTTGTCTGAGCTCCGAGATGGTCACCTGGCGAAGCCCGAGCACCGAGTCGATCGCAAGCGACCTTTCTTCACATGATTCCTGCTCGCGGCCGCTAAGGAAGACCAGCGCGCGCTCGCCGAGCTTGGGCGTACCGAGAACCGAGCTCCGAAAGGTCTCCGCTCGCGGCCGGTCCACCCGCAGCACCTGCGACGCGTCGGCACCGTACCGCTCCCCTCCGACCGTAAACAGGATGAGCGAGATCTCACCAAGCGCGCGGGAGAATTCCCCACGCCAGCTCAACGCACCACCGCCTTCTGGCGCGCGGCCTGGGTTAGCCGGGGGAGGTTGAGCACGTGCAGCGATGGCGCCGCGCCATTCCCCGGGACAATGGCTGTGAGCTGGGCGAGGCCAACATCTCCTCCCGAGGGAGGAGCTCGAAGCTCGGCGGGTTGCACCCGTCGCAGTCCCAGCGTTCCGTCGCAGGCCCAGGCGACGGTAAACGCGTCGGAGACACCGACAAACAGCCGGGTCCGCTCTCCGAGGGCGGTGGAGCCACGCTCCAAGAGGCGCAGCAGATCGACCACCGGCAGGATCTCACCACGGTGGCCGCAGACGCCCAGCACGAAAGGGGCGACTCGCGGGAGCGGCGTGATCGGTCCCACGCGGATGACTTCTCGGACGTGTTTCGACGGCACCGCCAGCTGGAGACCACCGGCCTTGAAGCAGAACAGCTCTTCTGCGAGAGGCTGCGCAGCCGGCGTCGCCGAGGTTTCCGGGGTCGCCTCGACCGCGAAGGCGCCAGGCTCGGCCCAGGCGGCCGGGCCCCCGGGTGCTCCTGACAGCGCCCTGCCCAAAGGGGTGAAGAGAGAGGTCTCCAAGGGGTGCAGTATCGGAAGCGGTTTTCCAAAGGGTCAAGAAAGACGAGGAACGAGGGGGGCGCGCCGGTCGCACCCGCACCCTCGTCTCCTTCCAATGAAGTTTGTGCCCTTACTTCGGTGTTTTACATGAATGCACGGCGACTTCGATCAGCCCCCACGAGCGGCCGGTCAGACCCTTGCCTACCTCGCTCCCGATCGGTTTGAATTCTAAGAACTCTGAAGTTCGCGAACGAGGTCGGCGTGGAGCTGGGGATGGGGATGCAGCACGGATCGCGGCGACGCCCTGCCGGTGGCTACGCGCTTCCGCTCAAGCCCCCGGCCCCGAACCCATTGGGAGCGTTCCTCTACCGAGGTCGCGTCGGTCGACGGGTTCGACAGCTGCAGCGGGCGCTTCGCGCGTTGGGTCATCTCACGCCCGCCGCGATGGCGACCGGCCCGGGGGTCTTCGGTCCTCGAACGGAAGCGGCGGTGATCGCCTTCCAGCAGAGCCATCAGCTCGCGCCCACCGGCAAGGTGGGACGCTCCACTCACAAGGCCCTGGCCAAAGCCCTGGCCCTCCTCCAACGGCAGAGGCGCGTGGAGGCCGAGCGGCAGGCGGCGCGGCGGTTCGCGGAG
>JBGTHI010000813.1:0-2525 GCA_041746295.1 Myxococcaceae bacterium | reverse complement strand
GCTTGATGCGGTCGGCGTGCGAGCCCTGGAGGCCCCGCTGCGGCGGCGCGTGCTGGTGCGGCTGCTCGAAGAGGCCGGCCTGGAGGTGGACGGGGCTCTGATGGAGCGGATCGATGCTGCGGTGCTTCAGTCCCGCCCCGCCACCTTGCCCGCTCGCCATCGGCTCGAGATCTCGGAGGGCTCGATTTATCTGGGACCCCGGGCCACGCCCAAGGTCCCGCCCACGGATCTGATGGAAGAGCGTGCGAGCGACACAGGGCCCGATTAGAAACTGCATCGGCTTGGTGGATGCTGATACCGTTGTAATCTGCAGTGCAGGCGCCGGACGCGTGCCCGAGCTTCCAGGTCCGGCCGAAAGGCTTCAAAAACGTGCGTTCGAGCTATAAGACCATCGGACTCTGGATCATCCTGATCGTCCTCTTCGTAGCCTTCTACAACTTCTTCTCGCAGGGCACAGAGAACATCCAGGAGCCCACCTGGACAACGTTCAGAAACAAGGTCGAAGAGGGGAAGGTCAAGACCGTCTCGGTCAAGAGCAACGTCTATTCGGGCGTCTTCGCCGACACCAACGAGAAGTTCCGGGTGAACGGCCCCGCGCCGGAGTTCGGCGTGCTGGAGGAGCTCAAGAATCAGAAGGTCGACGTGAAGATCGACCGCGAAGAGCAGAACAGCCTATGGCTGACGATCTTGAGTCAGTGGATGCCGGTGGTCTTCCTGTTCCTCTTCTTCATCTTCTTCATGCGTCAGCTCCAGGGAACCGGCGGCAAGGCGATGACCTTCGGGAAGTCGAAGGCCAAGCTGCTCTCGGAGAGCCACAACAAGGTGACCTTCGCCGACGTGGCGGGCATCGACGAGAGCAAGGAAGAGCTCGAGGAGATCATCGCCTTCCTGAAGGACCCCAAGAAGTTCACCAAGCTCGGCGGCCGTATCCCCAAGGGCGTCCTGATGATGGGACCGCCGGGAACGGGAAAGACCCTGCTGGCCAAGGCGGTGGCGGGCGAGGCGGGCGTGCCGTTCTTCTCGATCTCCGGCTCCGACTTCGTGGAGATGTTCGTTGGCGTGGGCGCCTCGCGCGTCCGCGACCTATTCGAGCAGGGAAAGAAGAATGCCCCCTGCATCATTTTCATCGATGAGATCGACGCCGTCGGCCGTCACCGTGGCGCGGGGCTGGGCGGAGGTCACGACGAGCGCGAGCAGACCTTGAATCAGCTGCTGGTGGAGATGGACGGCTTTGAGTCCAACGAGGGCGTGATCCTGATCGCCGCGACCAACCGGCCCGACGTGCTCGATCCGGCGCTGCAGCGGCCAGGTCGCTTCGATCGGCGCATCGTGGTGCCGCGTCCGGATGTTAGAGGGCGGCTGGGAGTGCTCAAGGTCCACACCCGCCGCGTGCCACTGGCGGGCGAAGTGAATCTCGAGGTGATCGCCAAGGGCACGCCCGGCATGACCGGCGCGGATCTGGAGAACCTGGTTAACGAGGCCGCGCTGATCGCCGCTCGCCAGAATAAGGAGCGGGTGGACATGGCCGACGTCGAGGCGGCCAAGGACAAGGTTCTGATGGGGCCGGAGCGCCGCTCCATGATCATGACCGAGAAGGAGAAGCGGAACACCGCTGTCCATGAGGCCGGCCACGCGCTGGTGGGCGAGCTGCTCCCCAACTGCGATCCGGTTCACAAGGTCACGATCCTCCCGCGCGGTCCGGCGCTGGGCCTGACCATGACCCTGCCCGCGGAGGACAAGCTCAACTACTACAAGCGTGCGGCGCAGGATCAGCTCTCGATGCTGATGGGCGGCCGGATCGCCGAGGAGATCTTCTTCGACGAGATGAGCTCGGGCGCGGCCAACGACATCGAGCATGCGACGTCGATCGCCCGCGCGATGGTCTGCCGGTGGGGCATGAGCCCTAAGCTCGGGCCTCTTGCCTTCGGCACCCGCGAGGGCGAGGTGTTCCTGGGACGGGACTTCGGCTCCAAGCCGGACTACTCCGAGGACACCGCACGCCAGATCGATTCCGAGGTCCGGGAGATTGTGACCGCCTCCTACAACAAGGCTAAGGCGTTGCTGTTGGAGCACAAGGTCGCGTTGCAGAAGATCTCCGATGCGCTGCTGGAGTTCGAGACGCTTGACCATGACGACATCGTGCTGATCATGCAGGGTGGAGAGATCACCCGCGAAAAGCCGTCGGCCCGTTCCTCGACTCCCAAGCTGGAGAAGAAGGAGAAGCGGAAAATCCTCGATGCGCTGGAGGGGCTGCCGCAGATCGCGCCTCCCGAGCCCAACAAGGCGTAGCGCGTCGATCGCTCTGCTTCCGAGCGTGGGTGCCAGAGGGCCTGAATGGGAAGGCGGGAGGGGGCTGGTGCCCTGGATGACAGTGAGCAACAGCCTCATGCGCCTGGGCGAGATCGTGGCAGAATCTGGTTTGCCCCCGGTCGCTTCAGGCGGGGGTCGGTGCGCTGAGTCAGGGATGTTTATACAACCCGCTGCCGCCCAGGGGGGGGGGGCGCGGACCTTTGTGACAAAAACAT
>JBGTHI010000812.1:0-2954 GCA_041746295.1 Myxococcaceae bacterium | reverse complement strand
GCAGCGGCTTCCCGCTCGATCGGGCGCGCGGGAGGGACCTGCTCCTCTTCGCGACCGGCTCGGGAATCAGCGCGATCCGGCCGGTGGTGGAGGCGCTCCGCGCCGAGCGGGCGCTCTTCGGCCGGGTGCACCTCTTCTTTGGCGTCCGTACCCCCGACGAGTTTGCCTACCAGAGCGAGCTCGACCATTGGCGGGCGGACGGGATCGAGCTCGTCCAGACGGTTAGCCGACCCGATGGCTCCGGCTGGCAGGGGCTCACCGGCTACGTGCAGGCCCACCTCCCTCCCTTGGGCGTGGACCGCTTCCACGGCGCCGTGGCCTTTTTGAGCGGCCACGACGGCATGGTCCAGGAGGTCAGCCGGATCCTGCTAGAGCGCGGAATGGCCCAGGAGGACCTCTTCCTGAATTACTGAGGGCCTGTAGGCCCGCGGTTCTGCGCCGCGAACCCGCGCGTAGCTGTGGGCGTCGGACGGCTCGCGATCTGGCCTCGGGAGGAGCTTGCACAAGAGCCCCTCCCGCGCCATTCCCGCCTTCTCCAGCACGCGGATCGAAGCCCAGTGGTTCACCTGGCAGAGGGCGCCAATCCGATGGAGAGTGGGATCCTCGAAGGAGAGCGCCATCACCTGGCGGACCGCCTCGGGCATATAGCCCCGACCCCAAAGCGACCGGGCGAGCGCGAAACCGAGCTCCATCCTGGAGCCCGATGGTTCGCTTCGATCCATGGGGATCCCCGCACCTCTGCCGGGCCATAGCGAACGTCAAAAACCACCAACGCGGGCGCGCTGTCCCCGCGCGCCTTAGTCGGGGTCCAGGCGGCGACCGCCAGCGCTCGACCGTCCCCCGAGAATCGGACCTGACGCACGTTCCAACCAAAGGGTTGCTCAGCGACCGGCGCGTCGCCCTCTGCCCCTGCATCGAACAGGTAGATCCAGTTATCCCACCCGCCGGTGGCCAACGTTCCCCCGTCGGGGCTCACCGCCGCGCTGCTCACCAGCCCCTCGTGAACGGCCCACCGCCGAATCACCCGTCCGGTCTCGGCGTCGACCAGCACTCCCGCATTGGCTTCGCGTCTCACCTCCCGCTCCCCCTTCTTTTCCTGGCGCAGCAGCTCTGGAGTGCGCTCCGCGGGAAGGTCCGAGAGGGCCAGCCCCAACCGCCCGCCGGATCGATCGATCGAGAGGTCGTTGACGTACCCGTCGAAGGTAAAGCGGCGCAGCGGCTGAAACGAGGAGTCGCCGATGCTGGGCGTCCAGCTCCAGACGGCAACCGTCTTATCCCATCCCCCCGTGTAAACGGTGCCCTCCGGTGCGGCGGCTATCGCCCGGACGGCCGCGTTGTGCGCCGTCACCTCCACTAGGCTCAAGAGCGACTCGGCCTCCAGTACTCTAAGACTCCCCGCCGCGCTGCCCACGAAGAGATAGCTGCCGGATCGATCGAAGGCGACCGCGGTGAGCGGCTCCTCCACCGAGAGCTGCCTCAGCGGCACGCCGCTCCGCCCGTCGAACAGGCGAATCACCCCATCGCGCCCGGCCGTCACCAACCGACCGCCGTCGGGCGAGAAGGCCACCGCCTCCACATCCTTCACGTAGCCGTTGAGCGGACGGTCGGCCAGCTTCCGTCCCCGACCCTCCAGGGACCAGAGACCGAGACGGAACTGCTCGAAGTCCAGGTGGGTGAAGGCGACGCGGCTCCCGTCGCAGGTGAGCGCCACCGCATAGGCGAAATCGCGGCGGTCGAGGGTGGCGCGCCTCTGCAGCCCTTGAACCTTGCCCGCGAGATAGGCGTCTCCATCCTCGGCCAGCGCCTTCTGCTGCGCGGCGGAGAGCGGCGAGCGGGGCGCGTGCCGGCAAGCCACCGGCAACAGGGCGACGCCCGCCAGGAGCGCGCATTGGGCGAGGGTTCTCCTCAAAGCGCCTCCAGCACCTGGAAAAAATCGGGGAAGGTCTTGGCGGTGCAGCCCGGATCCAGAATCTCGATTCCCGGCGTCCGCAACCCCAGCAGCGCAAAGCTCATTGCCATCCGGTGGTCGTCGTAGGTCTCCACCTGCCCCGGCTTGGGGCTTCCGGGGTGGATCACGAAGCCGTCCGGCTCCTCTTCGGCGCGAATGCCCAGCCGCTTCAGCTCGGTCACCACCGCTGCCACCCGGTTGGTTTCCTTCCGCCGGATGAAGCCGATGCCGGTCACCCGCGTGGGGCCTTCGGCGTAGGGCGCCACTGCGGCCAGGGTCTGCGCGGTGTCGGAGAGGTTGGCCATGTCCACCTCGATGCCCTGGAGCTTCCGGCCGTCGCGAGGACCTTCGACTACGGTCTCGTCGTCGGTCTGTTTGACCTGACAGCCCATCTTTTCGAGTAGCCGGACAAAGTGGAGATCTCCCTGCAGGGACTTTCGACCCAGTCCAGAGACCGCGACCCGGCCTCCGGTGATCGCCGCGGCGGCAAAGAAGTAGGAGGCGGCCGAGGCGTCCGGCTCGACGACGTAGCGGCAGCCGCGGTAGCCCGGTCCATGGGGCACCCAGAACTTCCGGAAGCCGTCGCGCTGCAGCTCGACACCAAAGGCGCGCATCGCCTGTGCCGTCACCTCGAGATAAGGCTTGGAGACCAGCTCGCCGTCGACTTCCAGCGCGATCCCCTCTCGCGCGTAGGGCGCCGACATCAGCAGCCCGGAGAAGTACTGACTGCTCACTCCGCCCGGCAGCCGCGCGGTTCCCCCAGTCAGCCCATCCGCTTCGATTCGGATAGGCGGGCAGCCGTTCCCCTCCAGGCTCGCGGCACGGCCGCCCAGAGTCTCCAGTGCATCGAGGAGCGGCTGGATCGGCCGCTTCCGCATGGCAGGGGTTCCATCCAGCTCGTAGCTCCCCTGCCCCCCCGTCATCAACATCGGAGGGAGAAAGCGGGCTGCCGTGCCGGCGTTGCCGATGAAGACCCTGGCCGACGAGACCGGCAGCTTTCCCCCGC
>JBGTHI010000811.1:0-3500 GCA_041746295.1 Myxococcaceae bacterium | reverse complement strand
GATCACCCGCTGATAGAGGGGGACGGCCGCGGCGGCCGACCTCACGTACTGCTCGCAGCGCGCCGTCCAATAGCGAACCTGAGGCAGGAGATCCGATCTGGGAAAGGTCGCCTCCAGATCCAGCAGCTTCGCTTGTGCCTCGGCATAGCGCCCCAACCGGATCCGAGCCCAGGCGCCCAACCAGATCACGTCGTCGCTGCGGCCAGTCCCCGGTCGCTTCTGCTCATGTGCATCGAAGGTCTCGATCGCGTCCTCGTACCTCCCCAATTGCAGCTCCAACCAGCCCGCCAGGTAGCTCGCCTCGCGCGCGGGCCCCTCGCTGGGAAAATCGGCCGCCAACTGAGCCATCTGCTTGCGTGCCTGGACGTTGTCATGGCTGCGCAGGGTATGCCGCGCTCGTAGCAGCTGCGCCTCGGCCGCCCAGGCCGGAAGACCCCGCTCGGTGGCGCGCTGTACCTCACGCTCCGCCTCGTCCCCGCGGTTCGCCGCATACAGGCAGCCGATTCTCTGCACCGACCAGCGTCCTTCGGCGGTCTCCCCGCGAATCAGTCCATCCTTGTCGGCGCGATCGAGCTCGCGGATACATGCGGTCGCGTCCCCCGCCTGCAGGAAGGCACGACCCCGCCGGAACCGATCGTCCAGCGACGCCCTCCAAGGAGCCGGCGGCCTCGAGAGCTCGCTCAGGGCGGCTTCGGCATAGGGATGGGCCGGGAAGCTCAGCGCCAACCCTACCCAGTCTAACTTGGCGCCATTCGCATTCCCCAGAGCGCTCCGACACCTCGCCCGGCGATAGTAGAGCTCGGGAGAGCCGGATCCCGAGGTCACCCGCTCCAATTCCGCGCAGGCCGACTTCGCCTCGCCGGCTTCGAACCACGCCTCTCCCAGCTTGGCTCGGATTCGAGGCTCGAGCCAGGGCGGCGCACCGTTCAGCGCGGTCTCCAATGCCGCGGCGGCGGGTCGATGGCGACCGCAGTAGAAGAGGGAAACTCCCAGATAGTAGGCATGGAATGGCTCCAAACCGGCGGGCGCCCCCCGTGCCTGCAGCACCCGGGCGGCCGCCTCCGCTTCGCCATGCGAAAGCTGGAGATAACCCACCAGCAGTGAGAGCTCTCGAAGTCGCGCGCACTCGCTCTTTACGCAGGCTGAGAGCTCCCGACCCGCGAGGGCAGTCGCTTCGTCGCGGCCGTAACGGATCGCCTCGAGCAATCGCTTCGACTGTGCGGAGACTATGGGACTGGCAAGCAGGCAGAGGGCGAGTAGGGTGTGTTTGACATCGCGGCTGCACCGTCCTAAACCGCGCCCCAACCTTGAGCTGTTGCGCGAAGGGGAGAAGTTCAAGGAAGGCTTCACGGTTTTAGCGGTCTTCAAGGCCGTTTTTGGATTCTAGCTCGAGCCGGAAGCTCACGTTCCGGCTTTACCTCGAGGGAGTTGGGCGTGAAGAAAAAATCCGGAAGAGACTCAGCAGAGCTTTCGAGCAAGGCCCCCTTTCAGAGCGATATCGCGTTGGCTGTGCGGCCCTGCCCCAGTGATCTGCCGCAGACCATCAACCCCGAGGCGAGCCCGAAGCGCGCCGGGGTTGAGACCCATCGCAATCTGAACTGCAATCACTACGACAACTGCCTCGACGAGGCGGTCCGACGCGGCTGGCAGAGCTTCACCTGTCTGAAATGCCCGCTCTGCGCGATGACCACTCCGCCCCAGGTCAGCATCGAGGCCTACGCCACCCAGCGCCGGGCGATCTAAACCGACTCCGACTCCGGCTCCCGTTGACCTTGAGACCGGTCGAGGCATCCCCTAGCGCGACCTGGGTTGCGGCCTCGGCCGGCTCCGGATGGGCTTCGGTGCCTCCTGGATCGCGACGTAGAGTACGTAGATCCAGAGCTTGTCCCGCCCGTAGCGCACGGTCGTGCCGCGGACGAGCCCCACCCCGACGCGACTCACATCCGGCTTGAGCAGGTTCTGCGAATCGGTGACCGCGGTGGGGCTCTCCGCGATATAGACGTCTATCGTCGCGGACTCCGCTCCAACCATCGAGGCGAAGGCGCGCTTGTGTGGCCCTGTCCTACCCTTGCGCACTCGGGGCTCTCCCTCCTTGAGGGCCGACTCCGCTTCTTCTTGCGCAATCCGCTCCAGCTCCGCGCTGCGCTGCACCGGTGGAAGGTTGGCCGCGCTGCGCGTGGCCGCGATCGCACGGTAGGCATCGCCCAGGGGATCCTGTGACGGCTCGTAGACCGAGGCGAGCACCTCGGTGATCACCACCTGGCGGCGGCCTCCTCCCAGCTCCTCGATCGCGGCGCCAATCCCAATCCGTCCGTGGGAGGGCTCAAGCAGATTCTTCCGATGGCCAGGGGAGTGCTCTATCCCGAAGTGAGCCGCCAGCGGCCCAGAGGCGGCCCCCAGGTTCTCGCCGGCGGTCCGGTAGCGGTAGCCCGCCTCTCCGAGGCGAGCCTTGAGATCTCGGCCGTCCGGCGAGAGGTGGGCGAAGAAGTGCTCGCTCGCCATCCGCTCGCTGAAGCGCTGCGCTACCGCGTCTAACGCCTCATCCGCCGCCAGCGCCCCAACGCCGTGTCCGCGCCGGAGCTTGTTGATCCGGTCGCGCAGCCGCTCCCGCGCCTCAAAGAGGCTCTGGGGCTCGCTCCGGGGCTCTTCACCCAGCCTAGGCCTGGCGCCGCCAGTCGCCTTGACGCGACCGACGTCGACGAAGAAGAGGGCCGCAACCTCCGGCCCTTGCGGACCTCGCGCGAGCAGCTCCACCGTGTAGCGGCCCGCGCCGGCAAAGGAGAGCGGCGTACAAAATCGGTTGTCAGGGCCCAGCTCCGCGGGGCGCTTCTCGACCTCACCCTGGGGCAGGGTCACGAACAGCTCGCTGCGCTCGTAGGGCGACGGCAAACTGCCGCAGAGCGTCTCCGATGCCGGCTGCGCCGCCTTGTGTGCGAGCTTGTGAGGGAAGGGCTCCAGAGAAGCGGTACGCCGGACGAACAGCATGATCAATGCGAGCGCTTGCCCGTCTTCTGCCGCGCCGATCCCAACGTGAGAGCTGGGATCATCGGCGAGGAAGTCGTTCGATTGAGCCAGGGCCCGCCGCGCGTCCGCCTTTGGAGCGAAGATCATCGCCACCACCTTGGGCTGAGGGTCGAAGGCGCCGGCCCCGGAAATCGCCTCGGCCACTACCAGTAGATCGCCGGCGCCCTTTGCGCTGCCCTGCCTCAGTGCCCGGGAGGCTAGGGTGCGGGCTGCCGCGGAGAGAGCCGGGTCGATCTCGGGGGCGCGCCGACCGTGGTGCTCGAACACCCCGACCACCTTCTCCCGAGCGGAGCGCTCCACAGCGAGGAGATTGGACGAGGGTGAGGCGGCCGCGGTCAGCGACCAGACGATCAGCAGGGCAGGGAGCCGCACCATCGCCCGAATCACCGGGCGACGAAGCTCAGTGCGCGGACCACCGGCCCACGGAGCCGCTCGTTGAGCGCCGCCCTCAACGCCTCGGCCCGATCGGTGAGCTC
>JBGTHI010000810.1:0-4918 GCA_041746295.1 Myxococcaceae bacterium | reverse complement strand
ACGAGTGCGGTATCGGCATCGAAGGGTTCTCCGACATTCAGGTGGGAGACATCATCGAGGCCTACGAGGTCGAGGAGACCCGCCCGTCTCTCAACTGACCTGAGTACGCGTGGGCTGACGCCCGGCCCCCCGGAGGAACACTTCGGGGGTCGGGGCGGTTATTTGCCCCGACGGGGTCAATGAGGCGGTCAGAGCCGCAGTGACGGCGCGTCCCGGAGTCTTCCCATGTTCGTCTGCGTTTCCCGAGTCACCCTCGACATTCCCGCGGCTGGATCGCTCAAGGCCAAGCGCCAGGTGCTCCGGAGGGTTACCGACCGGGTGAAGGCCAAGTTCAACGTCTCGGTGGCCGAGGTCGACGACCAGGAGTCCTGGCAGCGGGGAACCATCGCCGCGGCCGTGGTTGGGAATGACCGCCGCCACGTCAACGAGCAGATGGAGAAGATCATCCATTTTGTGGAAGAGATGTACGTGGCGCCGATCGCCTCCCGCGAGTTGGAGATCATCGGCTTCGGCGATCAGCTGTACAGTGATGGCTCTTCCGAGAATGCTTTCGAGCTGAAGCTGGAGATTCCGCGGGGAGACCGGTCCCTGGCCGAGGCCGAGGGGTTGGGCGATTGGGACAGCCGGCACGGCTCCAAGTCCAGCCCCAGCCCCAAGGCGGCCGCGGCCAGCGCGGCCGCCAACAAGAAGAAGATCTCGCTGGAGGAGGCTCGGACCAAGGCGCGCAATCTCCGCAACCCGCGCGACTGGGAGAAACCGTGAGTACGCATCAGAGACCCGAGCGGGTGGGACAAGAGATTCAGGCAGCGGTGGCGGAGCTGCTCTCCCGCGGCATGCTGCGCGACCCACGCATCGGCTTCATTACCCTGACCGGGGCCAAGGTCTCGCCCGACCTGAGGGTGGCGCGGATCTACTACTCAATGATCGGCACCGAGGAGGAGCGGGCGGAGACCCAGGCAGGGCTGGACGCAGCCAAGGGATTCGTCCGGCGCGAGGTCACCGCCCGGGTCAAGCTGCGGATCTCCCCGGAAGTCTTTTTCATCTTCGACGGCTCGCTCGATGAGGGCGACAAGATCGAGCGGTTGCTGCGCGAGGTAAAGAGCAAGGAGGGGTGGTAATCTTTGGCCATGGACGGCGTGCTGGTGGTCGACAAGCCCGCGGGACCTACCTCGTTCGAGGTGGTGCGGCGGGTGCGCGCGCTGTTGGGCGTGAAAAAGGTTGGCCACACCGGAACCCTGGACCCCTTTGCAACCGGCGTCCTGCCGCTCTGTCTGGGCGAGGCCACCAAGGTGGCCGGCTTCGTCCTGGAGGGCGACAAGGCCTACGATGCCGGGGTGTTGCTGGGGACAGAGACCGACACCCAGGACGTGACCGGAAAGGTGGTTCGCCAAGCTCCGATCCCCACACTGACCCGTGAGCTCGTTGAAGCTCAGCTGGAGAGGTTTCGCGGCACGTTCCTCCAGACGCCCCCGATGTACTCGGCGGTCAAGGTGCAGGGGAAGCGCCTCTACGAGCTCGCGCGCGCGGGGCAAGAGGTGGAGCGACCGGCGCGCGAGGTGGCAGTGCACGAGCTCAGCCTTCAGGATTTCTCCGCACAGCGGTTGAGCCTGCGCGTTCGCTGCTCCAAGGGCTTCTTCGTTCGAACCCTGGCGCACGACCTGGGCCAGGCGCTCGGTTCGGCAGCCTGCCTGGAGCGGCTGCGGCGGCTGCACAGCGGCCCCTTCAGCCTGTCCCCGGCTCTCTCTCCAGATGCGATCGAGGCCCTGGTCAGGAAGGGCCGTCCCGGTGGTCCGGACGCGATTCGCGCGCAGCTGATGACGATGGACCAGGCGCTGGCGGAGCTGGCCCAGGTGACCGTGCTCGAATCGCAGGTGCGCTCGGTGCTTCATGGGGTGCCCGTGGAGGTGCCCGGCGCTCCGGGATTGGTTAGGGTTAAGGCGCCCGACGGCCGCTTGCTCGCGGTGGCCGACAGGATGGCCGGGGGGCGGCTCTCCTACCGGAGGGTTCTGGGTTGCCAGGTAACCACGCCCGGGGGAGCGGCCGCTTGAACCTCACGGTGATCGTTTCCCACCACCTGCGCGAGGCGGTCGAGGGGAGACGGAGGTTGGAGCTGGGCGTCCCGAGGACCGCCGACGTGGGCGACGTGGTGGAGACGCTGCTCAGTCTCTATCCCAAGCTGTTCCAGCACCTCGCGAGCGATCGACATGCTGAGCGGCGCCAGATGAACATCTACTGGAGCGCGGCCCCGGGAAAGCGGGGAGACCGCTTCCGTGAGGGGCAGCGGCTCTATCTCATGGCGCTCAGGCCCAAGCGCGCCTCTGCAGTCGACTAGCCTGGCGTGAAGGCGCGGTTGACCCGCTTGGGCTCTGCCGCCTATAAGCCGCCCGATGGACGGTCGAATCGGCCGTCCTGACGCGATCTGCTCCCCTCCGTGGATCCGTGCCGCACCTATGGAGTGGGAGTCAGGATCGCATGATGTCTGTTACGCAAGAGCGGAAGTCCGAGTTGGTCACCCAGTTCAAGCAGCATGCCTCGGACACGGGTTCGCCGGAGGTTCAGGTGGCGCTTCTCTCCGAGCGGATCACCCAGCTCACCGACCATTTCAAGGTTCACAAGAAGGATCACCACTCCCGCCGAGGCTTGCTCAAGTTGGTCAGCCACCGGCGCGCGCTGCTGGACTATCTCAAGCGCAAGGACGTCAACCGCTACAAGACGCTGATCGATGGCCTCGGAATCCGCAAGTAGCTGACTCGGGGTTAGGGCACGGAGGACGCTCGAACGAATTGGGGACACGTCGCGCTGGGGGGCTTGCCCCCCTCCGACATATTGGGGGGATGGTCCCCCTGGAGCCAACGACACATGCATCTCAAGAAAAGCGTCAAAGTCGGCGAGCAGGAGATCACCCTCGAGACTGGCAAGATGGCCAAGCAGGCCGACGGTTCGGTGGTCTTGCGAATCGGCGACACCATGCTGCTGGTCACCGCCGTTTCCCTCCGAGACAAGAAGGATGTCGACTTCCTTCCGCTGACCGTCGAGTACCAGGAGAAGCTCTACGCGGCCGGCCGGATCCCCGGCAGTTACTTCAAGCGCGAGGGTCGGCTCACCGAGAAGGAGACCCTGACCTCGCGTCTGATCGACAGGTCCTGTCGGCCCCTCTTCCCGGAGGGCTACGCCTACGAAACCCAGGTGATCGCATCGGTCATCTCGGCCGACAATGAGAACGAGAGTGATGCACACGGCATCACCGCGGCCTCGGTCGCGCTCTCCTGCTCCGACATCCCGTTCAACGGCCCGATCGCGGGTGTTCGCGTGGGCCGGGTCGAAGGCAAGCTGGTGGCCTACCCCACTGCGAAGCAGCGGGAGCAGAGCGATCTGGATCTGGTGATGGCCTGCTCCAAGGAAGCGATCGTCATGGTCGAGGGCGGCGCCGAAGAGCTGTCCGAGGCGGACATGGTCGCGGCGCTGGAGTTCGGCAAGAAGGCGGTCGAGCCGCTGCTTCAGATTCAGGACGCGATGCGGGTCGAGCTAGGCAAGAAGACCCGAGCCTTCGACAAGGTCGCTCCGCCGGATGAGGCGCTGCGAGCTAAGGTGAAGTCGCTGACCCAGGAGGCGATCAAGGCCGGCTACGGCATCGCCGAGAAGCATGCCCGCTATGATGCGCTCTCCCAAGCCAAGAAGGCGATGATCGTCAGCCTGAAGGAGTCGATGGGCGACTCCTTCACCGCGGCGATCGAGAGAGCAGCCAAGGCGATCTACGAAGATCTCAAGTACGACCACATGCGCGAGATCACCGTGAACGGCGGCCGAATCGGTGGCCG
Source organism: Myxococcaceae bacterium (assembly GCA_041746295.1). Lineage (GTDB taxonomy): Bacteria > Myxococcota > Myxococcia > Myxococcales > Myxococcaceae > JBGTHI01. The sequence goes on along the minus strand of JBGTHI010000810.1, from coordinate 1,100 downwards.
CGGTCACGACAAGGTCCGGCAGATCACCTCCGAGGTCGGCGTGCTGCCCCGGACCCACGGCTCGGCGCTGTTCACCCGCGGCGAGACGCAGGCGCTGGTCGTCGCGACCCTCGGCACCAACGACGACGAGCAGCGGATCGAGATGCTCAGCGGCATGGGCTTCAAGAGGTTCATGCTCCACTACAATTTCCCCCCGTTCTCGGTGAACGAGGCGAAGCCGCTGCGTGGACCGGGCCGTAGAGAGATCGGCCACGGCGCCTTGGCGGAGAGGGCGCTACGCAACATGCTGCCCAAGAGCGAGAGCTTCCCCTACGTCGTCCGAATGGTCTCCGACATCCTGGAGTCCAACGGCTCCTCGTCGATGGCCTCGGTCTGCGGCGGAACGCTTGCGCTGATGGACGCTGGCGTGCCGATCAAGGCGCCGGTGGCCGGCATCGCGATGGGGTTGGTGAAGGAGGGCGAGAAGGTCGCCATCCTCTCCGACATCCTGGGCGACGAGGACCACCTGGGAGACATGGACTTCAAGGTCTGTGGCACCGAGAAGGGCATCACCTCGATCCAGATGGACATCAAGATCACCGGGTTGACCACGGAGATCATGAGCCGCGCGCTGGAGCAGGCGCGGGCCGGCCGGATCCACATCCTGGGCGAGATGCTCAAGGCGCTGGCCAAGCCCCGCGAGGAGATCAGCTTCTACGCGCCCCGGATCACCACCATCCACATCCGTCCCGAGTTCATCAAGAACGTGATCGGACCCGGTGGAAAGGTGATCAAGGACATCATCGCCCGCACGGGAGCCTCGGTGAACATCGAGGATTCGGGCCGGGTGGATATCGCCAGCCCCAACGCCGATTCGGTGAAGGCGGCAATCGCGATGATCCAGGCCCTCACCCGCGAGGCGGAGGTCGGCAAGATCTACCTGGGCACGGTGCGGAAGATCGCCGAGTTCGGCGCCTTCGTGGAGATCTTCCCGGGCACCGATGGCTTGATCCATATCTCCGAGCTATCCGATAAGCGGGTGAAGTCGGTCTCCGACCTCTTGAAGGAAGGCGACGAGGTGATGGTTAAGGTGATCAGCATTGACCGCACCGGGAAGATCC
>JBGTHI010000809.1:0-3905 GCA_041746295.1 Myxococcaceae bacterium | reverse complement strand
GCTCTTGACGTCATAGCCCAGCGCCACCAGCTCCGTGACGACCTCTTTGTTGTCGAGATCGATGCCGAGCCCCTTGAGCTCCTTGGCAATCTCGTGGACGCGCTTCTTCGACATACCGGTCAACCCATTTCAATCAGACGACTTCAACCAACCTCAAACCCGCGCCCACCTCGGCGGCGGCCTCTGCCCTTAACACGTCCGCGGAATGTTCGCCGCGCGCAGGGCGTCGCCCAGTGCCGCCAGCTCCACTCCGCCTCCACCACCCGCCGCCCTTGCGCGGAACGCCCTCCCGAAAGCTTTCCGCCGAACCGCCGACTCCAGGCAAGGAGGTCCACAAAGATAGGCACCCCGCCCCGCCGCCACCTGTGCGCGGTCCAGGACGGGCTGGCCGTCCCTGTTCAGGACCACCCGGTGGAGCACGGACTTGGGCTTTCTCTGCCCGCATCCGATGCACATCCGCCCCACCGCCCGCCCGATTTCCGGGCGCACCTTCTCTTGTTTAGGTAACAGCTGTCGACTGTTTTTCAGTCGTACCCTCCGACGGCGGCGGCACCTGTGCCGTTCCTCCGGACCCGGCGCGCTCGGCATTCAGCTCAGCCCGAAGCTTCGCCTCCTCCAAGAGGTAGTTCTCCGCCGCGCTCTTGATCTGACGGGCTTTCTTAATTCCCACCCCCGGAGCATTGGCCAGCCGCTGGATGTCCTTCTCCTGCGCCAGCTCCTCTACCGTGGTAAAGCCGCCGATGCTCAGCTGCTCAATGGTGCGCTCGCTCATGCCGCGCACGCGCGCGAGCCTTTCCTGCTGACTGAGCTCGTCCGGATGTCGGCGGGCCTCGAACAGCCGGGCCTGCTCCCGCTCGTACTCCATCCGCGCCAGCTCCGTGGCGTCGTCCACCATCTGGCTCTTGGCCTTCTCCTGCATTGCCGGAATCCGGCTAGGATCGAGCCCGGGAATCTGGGCCAGAACCTCCGGAGAGGCCTCGGCCACATCCTTGGCCTGACGGAAACCGTGAGCGTAGAGCGTCTCGATGAGCATCTCGGAGACGCCTGGGAGGGCACCCAGCGAGCGAGTGGCAAACTCCCGCATCTCCTTCACTCGCGTCTCTGAGTTAATGTCGAGCTTCCAACCGGTCAGCTGCGCCGCCAGCCGAACATTCTGGCCGCGGCGGCCGATTGCAAGAGAGAGCTGGTCGTCGGGGACGATCAGCTCCATCGCGTGGTTGGCTTCGTCGATGATCACCCGCGAGACCTCCGCCGGCGCCAGCGCAGAGCAGACGAAGCGCGCCGGGTCCTCATCGAACGGGACGATGTCGATCTTCTCACCGCGTAACTCCTGCACCACCGCCTGCACCCGGCTGCCCTTCATGCCGACGCAGGCGCCCACCGGATCGACGTCGCTGTCGCGAGAAGAGACGGCGATCTTGGCGCGGCCCCCCGGCTCGCGAGCCGCCGCCTCGATCACCACGATCCCCTCGGAGATCTCCGGGACCTCCATCTCGAACAGCTTGGTCAGCAGATTGACCGAGCCACGCGAGAGGATGATCTGGGGCCCCTTGGACTCGCGCAGAACGTCCAGCACGAAGGCCTGAACCCGGTCTCCGGCGCGGTAGGTCTCGCGCGGAACCTGCTCCCGGACCGGGAGCACCGCCTCGGCGCGGCCGAGATCCACCACGATATTGCCCCGCTCGAAGCGGCGCGCGATGCCGGTGACGATCTCGTTCTTGCGGTCCTTGTACTCGTTGAAGACGTTCTCTCGCTCGGCGTCGCGGGTCCGCTGGAGGATGACCTGCTTGGCGGTCTGCGCCGCGATCCGACCGAAGCCGCGGCGGAAGGTCTTCAGTCTTAGAATATCGCCGTACTGGTCGTCCTGCGCCTTGGCTTCGGCAGCATCCTCGTCACGGTAGAAGATCTGGAAGACCAGCTCGTCGCCGACCTCGACCTCCATTCCCTTCTTGCGCGCCTCGTCCAGCGGGAGATGATTCACCTCCTGCGCCGAATCGTATACCTGGTCCACCACCACCAGCGCCTGGAACAACTCCACCACGCCCTTGTCGGCGTCAAACTTCGCTTCGAGGTTCCGATCTTGACCAAAGTGCTTCCTGGCCGCGGTGTTCATCGCGTCTTCGAGAGTCGCGACGAGAACGCTGCGGTCGATGCCCTTGTCTTTGGCCACCTGATCCAGAACGAGGTTCAGATTGACGGCGGCATTGGTCTGTGAAGCCATGTCACTCTCCTTTGGGTCCACGGCCCATCTGCGGTTAGAGCTCGTACTCCAGATTGGCCTTCGCGATGTCCCTGAACGGGATGCGGAACTCGCCCGCCCCTTCCACCATGATGGTGACCCCGTCCGGGGCGACCTCCCCTAACACGCCGACGAAGTTCTTACGCGGCGGATCGCCCAGCGGCCCGAAGGTCTTAACGCGGACCTTCTTGCCCTGCACCCGCTTGTAGTGGTCCGGCCGGGTCAGCGGCCGATTCAGCCCGGGGCTGGAGACCTCCAGGTGGTACTCCTGCTCGATCACATCCTCCACGTCGAGCACCGTCCCCACCGCCTGCGAAACCCGGGTACAGTCTTCCAAGCCAATCCCGCCGGTTTCCCCCTCCTTCTCGATGAAGAGCCGCAGGACCCAGCCGTCGCGCTCGCGGAGGAATTCCAGATCTAGCAGATCCATCCCCTCGGCGGACACCAGCGGCGCCGCCAGCTCCCGAACCCGGGCTTCCACCATCTGTCTGTGGTTGGGCTTCGACTCGGCCATCGACACTTCTTCGACCCCTCTGAAAATAAAAATGGGCCCGGTCGGCCCACTCGTTTCCGTAACCTGAAAACCTCCGAAAAACGTGCGTGGCGCTTACCACGCCGCTTCGGGGGGTGTAAAGCAGCGCTCCCATGCTGATCGCCGCCGTCCAGCTGAATAGCGGGTCTTCCAAGGAGGCCAATCTGGCCGCCGCGATCCATTGGATCCGCGAGGCGCATCGACGCGGTGCAAAGCTCGTCGGCCTACCGGAAACCTTCTCCTGGCTCGGGCCGGAGGCGGAGCGGTCGGAGGCAGCCGAGTCGTTGGACGGACCGACCTTGGGCACGATGGCCGAGCTGGCGCGTGAGCTTGGGATCTACCTGCTGGCCGGATCGATTCTGGAGAAGCCGACTCAGGGTCCGGGTGATGGTCGACTCTTCAATACCAGCACCCTCTTCGGACCGGACGGCACGCGGCTGGCGGCCTACCGGAAGATCCACCTCTTTGATGTGACGCTCGGTGTCTCCTCCGGAGATGCGACGCCCTACCGGGAATCGGCGGCGGTGGCTCCCGGCAAGGAGCTGATGACCGCCAGACTCTCCTCTTCATTAGAACCGGAGGAAGTCACGCTGGGCCTTTCGATCTGCTACGATCTCCGCTTCCCCGAGCTCTACCGCGAGCTCTCCGCACGCGGCGCAAACCTGATCTCCGTCCCCGCCGCCTTCACCCTAATCACAGGCAAAGACCACTGGGAGGTGCTGCTCCGTGCCCGGGCGATCGAGAATCAGAGCTACGTCCTGGCGCCAGCGCAGGTGGGTTCACACGGAGGTAGGAGACAAACCTACGGGCAGTCGATGATCGTCGACCCATGGGGTCTGGTGGTGAGCCGCGCCTCCGAGGGCGAGGGGCTGGCGCTGGCGGAGATGAGCCCAGCGCTGGTGCGGGATGTTCGGAGCCGTCTCCCGGCCCTGCAGCACCGCCGGCTCTAGCCCGAAGGTGGGAGAGTAGGCGCAGGTGCTTCAAGAAACTGCATTGCTCCTCGAGTGGCGTAGAGTTTGGCCTTGAAGCCTTCACGCTTGGTCCGATTCTTCCCCAAGACCTTCCTCTCCATTTCGGCGGTGGGAATGACCCCTCTCCTGCTCACCGGAACCGCCGGCGTGCTGGGCCTGCCCG
>JBGTHI010000808.1:0-11307 GCA_041746295.1 Myxococcaceae bacterium | reverse complement strand
TTCCAGCGGCTCGAGGGGGGAGGGCTTTCTTTCTCCGGGAGCGGTGAGGCGGTCGCACAGGTGGTCCTGCCCTACGGCACCACCCAGGATCTCCGTCAGGCGATTCTCAGCCACCATGGAGAGGAGGGTGCCTTGAGCCCGCTGGTGGAGCGGCTGGCACGTTGGCGAGAGCTCCAGATCGCCGCAGTGGTGGCCTGCGGCTCGCCGGGCCAGGTCGACCGGTTGAAGCGACTGCTTCAAGATCGCAACGTGCGAGTCGCTACCCACGCCGCACCGCTGGCGGAGGCCGGCGCGCCATATGATCCGGCGATTGCGGTTCACCTCTTCGCGGGGGAGATCTCCGGCGGCTTCGTGAATGCGCCGGGCGGGCTCGCCCTGCTCTCCGACGGCGAGATCTTCGGCGCCCGGGCTCGGCGCCGCGCCCGTACCCTAAAGCCGGAGGATCCCTTCTCCTCCGGCTTCAAGGATCTGAAAGAGGGCGACCTGGTCGTCCACACCGACTTCGGCATCGCCCGCTACAACGGGCTCACCACCATGGAGGTCCGCGGCGTCCCCGGCGACTTCCTGGTGCTGGAGTATGCCGGCAGGGACAAGGTCTACCTCCCGGTCGGGCGGATGCGGCTGGTGCAGAAGTTCACCGGCGGCGATCCCACCACCGTCTCGCTGGACCGGCTGGGCACCACCTCCTGGGAGAAGACCAAGAAGCGGGTGAAGGAGAATCTGTTGAAGATGGCCGCTGAGCTGCTGCAGCTCTACGCCGCCCGCAAGGCCCACCCGGGGACCGAGTTTCATCCGCCCGACGCCTACTTCCGTCAGTTCGAGGCCGACTTTGAGTTCGAGGAAACGCCGGATCAACAGAAGGCGGTCGACGACGTCTTGGCCGACATGACCCGCTCCGAGCCGATGGACCGGCTGGTTTGCGGCGACGTGGGCTACGGCAAGACCGAGGTCGCGATGCGGGCCGCCTTCAAGGCGGTGCAGGACAAGAAGCAGGTGGCCGTTCTGGTGCCGACCACGGTGCTGGCCCAGCAGCACTTCCAGACCTTCAAGAAGCGGTTCGCCGACTACCCGGTGCGGATCGAGGTGGTTTCCAGCATGCGCAAGCCGACGGAGGTCCGCGAAGCGCTGAAGGCCGCGAAGGAGGGAACGGTCGACATCTTGATCGGAACCCACAAGCTCCTGAGCGGCGAGGTGGGTTTCAAGGAACTGGGGCTGCTGGTGGTCGACGAGGAGCAGCGTTTCGGCGTGAAGCAGAAGGAGAAGCTAAAGCGGCTGAAAACCCTGGTCGACGTGCTGACCCTCACCGCCACACCAATCCCCCGCACCCTGCACATGTCGATGTCCGGCGTGCGCGACATGAGCATCATCGCCACCGCACCCGAGGACCGGCGGGCGATTCGCACCTTCGTGCTCAAGTATGATCACGCGCAGATCCGTGAGGCGATCACCCGTGAGCTCAAGCGAGGCGGCCAGGTCTTCTTCGTCCACAATCGGGTCGAGTCGATCGGGGCGATGGCCAAGGAGCTGTGCGAGCTGGTGCCCGAGGCGACCATCGCTGTGGCGCACGGCCAGATGGGGGAAGGCGAGCTGGAGAAGGTGATGGCCGACTTCGTGGAGCGCAGATACCAGGTGCTCCTCTGCACGGCGATCATCGAGAGCGGGCTCGACATCTCCTCGGCCAACACGATGATCATCAACCGAGCCGATACCTTCGGTCTGGCCCAGCTCTACCAGCTGCGTGGCCGCGTCGGGCGCTCGCGGGAGCGGGCCTATGCGTACTTGCTGGTGCCGTCGCGGCAAACCATCACCAAGGATGCGCAGAGAAGGCTGGAGGTGCTGCAGGCCTTCACGGAGCTGGGCGCCGGCTTCTCGGTCGCCTCGCACGACATGGAGATTCGCGGTGCGGGCAATCTTCTCGGACCGGACCAGTCGGGCTCGATCGAGGCGATCGGCTTCGACCTTTATGCGCAGCTGCTCGACGAGGCGGTCCGGGAGATGCGCGGCGAGCCACCGCGGACCGAGATCGAGCCGGATGTGAATCTGCCGCTGCCGGCCCTGATTCCGGACGACTACGTGCCGGATGTTCACCAGCGGCTGCTGTTCTACAAGCGGTTCTCGCAGGTGGCCGATGAAGCCGAGCTGACCGATCTCCGGTCCGAGCTGGTGGACCGCTTCGGCGAGATGCCGGACGAGGTGGATACGCTTTCAGAGACCACGTTGCTGAAGATCGAGATGCGAGATCTGAGGCTACGAGCGCTGGAGATGGGAGCGGGAAGGCTGTCGGTGACCTTGGGCACCGAGGCGAGGCTGGACGGGGCGAAGCTGGCGGCGGTGGTACAGCGCTCGCGGGGTGCGTACCGGCTGACGCCGGACTTGAAGCTGACGATGCGGATCGATCCGGCGATCGAGGGGCAGAGTTTGATCGCCGAGGCGAAGCGGGTGCTGAGCGACGTGGCCTCCGCTGCGGCCGACTGAAGAGCTGTCGATAAATCGAGCGAGCAAGGGCGAGGTCGAGGAAGCGGTGGGCCCCGACCCCGGAGCGTACCAAGATGTACGTGAGGAGTTGGGGGGACCGCTGACTTCCCCCCAAAGCTTACAAGGGCGGGCAAGCCCCCCGAGATCGACCGGCGCAGCCGATTTATCGACAGCTCTTGAGGCGGTCCGAAGCTACGGGAAGGGCCTTTAGGCGAGGGCCCTTGGGGCGGGTGCCGAATCGAGCGGGGGTCGAAAGTGGTTCGCGATTCTGTGGAAACGGCATGTCCCAGGGGGACATACGGTTTCCACAGACTGCGTTTTTTCGCGCAGTGTCAGAGGAGGCTGCTACCTGCCGTGTCGATTGCGGAGGCGGGGGGATGGCGGGGGGAAAGGAAGCTGAACGTCGGCTCTTGAAGCTGTCGGTCAATCAGTTTGGGTTGGTGACCGCGGAGCAGTGCCTCAAGCACGGCATCTCGCGGCGAGTTCAGCACAAGCGGGTCCGGACGGGGTCATGGCGTCGGATACACCCTGGCGTATTCAAGATCGGCACAGGAGCTCCGACCGAAGCCGAGCGGGAGCTCGCTGCCCTCTTTTATCTGGGTGATGACGCTGTGCTTTCGCACTTCAGCGCCGGCCGAAGGCACGGTCTCGACCTGCCCTCCTCGTCGAGAATTCAGCTGCTGGTTCCCGCAGAACAGCGGGTCCGAGCTCCGACAGGGATTCGAGTTTGGCGATCCCGCCGTCTTGATGCTGAGGAGGTCGTTCGGCGCGGACCCTTCCGGATGACGACCGTCATCCGGACGCTGCAGGATCTCGCACCCGTACTTGATGATCGGTGGTTGCGTGCCGCCGTCGACTCGGCGATGCGAGATCAACGCCTCCAGGCTGCGGAGATACGGGCGATTCTCGACGACGACCGGCGAGGATGTGCCGGTGCCCGGCGATTGGCGAAGCTCCTCCAGGAGTATGACGAGGGCCAGGAAACCACCGACAGCGTGCTCGAATCGTTTGCTATCGCCCTGAATCGCCAGTGCGGTCTCGCCCCCGCGCTCCATCACCGCATTGGGATCACCGACGCGCTCACGTTTGAAGTCGACCTCGCCTGGCCGGAGCACCGGCTCTGCGTCGAGCTCGACGGCTGGAAGGTTCACGGTCGCCGCTCGGCCTTCGGACGAGATCGCGCCCGCGACAGGAAGCTCGTCGCGGCGGGATGGACCGTGCTTCGCTACACCTGGAACGAGGTGACGGACGACGGCAACAAGGTGGCAACGGAGCTCAGCCGCTTTCTGAACCATCCAGGACGGGGCGCTGGAGATCGCCCTTTCCGCTCAAGCGGCAAGCCAAGGACTCCAGCTCATTCAGCCGGCGATGTGTGAAACCATTGCCGCATCCGAACGGCCACCCTCCCCCTCACGTCTTCCCCAGGGGCCTCTCCAGCCTCGGTTACGGCCTCGCGGCCGAAGCCGGCGGTGGCGACGGCGCCCCGCAAAAATGGGCAATCGCCCGTTCCAAGATCTGCTCGCACGCTACCAACTCGGCCACCGGAACGAACTCCCCGGTGCGGTGGGCGACGCGTATGTCTCCCGGGCCAAAGACCACCGCCTCCGCGCCCAGTCGGGTGAGGTCCGGCGCCTCGGTTCCAAACGGCACCGTCGACGGCGCACGGCCGCTCTGATCTTGGAGGAAGGCGACAAGCCGCGAGGTGAGGGGGGTATCCACGCCGCGGTCCTTGCGCAGGACGCGAATCTCCGTCCTGACCGTGGCGTCCTCCCGGGACAGCTCCTCCCTCACCTGCTTGAAGATCGACTCCATCCGGTCCAGTGGCTGCAAGGGGATCGGCCGCCACTCCACGGTGAAGCGGCAGCTGCCGGGAATGACGTTCTTTGCTTTACCGCCGGAGATCTGCCCCACGTTGACCGAGGTATAGGGCGGCGAGAAGCGTGGATCCTGTTCGACGCGCAGCTCGGTAAGAGCCAGCTCCTCCAAACGCTTCAGGAAGCGGCCTGCATGGAAGATTGCCGGCACGCCTGTCTCCGGATAGGCGCTGTGCCCTTCCACCCCCAACAGCTCCACCTCCGCCAGGGCGTAGCCCTTGTGCGCCACCACTGGAGAGAGCGAGGTCGGCTCACCGACAACGGCATAGCGGGCTCCGGCGACACCGCCGTCCACCAGCCGCTTCGAACCCAGGCAGCCCACCTCCTCGTCGGCGGTGAAGAAGAGCCGCAGGGAAGCGTCGGGCCGTGATGCCCGCAGCGCCGCCGTGAGCGCGCAGGCAATAAACGCCTTGGTGTCACAGGCGCCCCGCCCAAAGAGCTTTCCATCCCGTTCGGCGAGCACCAACGCCTCGCTCCACTGAGGATCGAAAGGAACGCAGTCGGTATGACCTACCAGGGCCAGCTCGGCCGTCGCCCGGCCGGGCACACAGGACCCGACGAGGTTGGCCTTGGGGATTCCCCGTTCGTCGACATAGCTCTGCCGCTCACATTGAAAGCCGGCTTGCTGGAGGCGCGCCTCGAGGTACTCAATCGCGGGTAGGTTGGAGCGACTGGAGGTGGTGTCGATCGCCACCAACGCTTCCAGTGTCTTCTTCAGCTCAGTTTCGACCGGCGCCCATTCACTCACTCTCACCTCATTGTCTGCTGGGGCAGACAATCGCACGGTCGATGCACAGCATCCAGGCTCACCTCGCTTTTGGGGCTCACTGAGCTCACGGAGACTCGACATGAAGAACGAAGGAAAGACCACCAGCATGGTCGAAGAGCAGACCAAGAAGATCCCCTCGATCACCTTCCTGAATGCCGCCATCGCCTCGATGGCCGTGTCCGCGGTGCTGGCGCTGACCGGCAAGAAGGCCGCCGCTACGTTTGTGGGACAGTGGGCTCCGACGCTCCTGATCCTGGGAACCTACAACAAGATCGCCAAGACCTTCTCCGCGCCCTATTCCGAGGAGCAGCGGCTCGAGAATGGTGGAGTGGCTTCCCGCTTCCAGGCATCCGCCGCCCAGAGCCCGAGGCCGCACACGGCGATCTAACCTGCGGCACCTGCACCTGCCCGCCGAACGTTTGCGTTCGGCGGTGCTTGAATTCAGCACGGTCTGCATGCAAGAGACCTCCTTACGATGACACCGGACGAGCTGAAGAGGTTATGTACGGAGGCCGCCCGGCGGGGTGGAGAGGTGCTGAAGGCCAAGTGGGGGCAACAGCGTACCATCGAGTTCAAGGGCAGCACCGACCTGGTCACCGACGCCGACAAGGCCAGCGAGGAGGAGGTGCTGGCGTATCTGCGCAGTCAATGCCCCAATGACGCGATCCTGGCGGAAGAGTCAGGCGCTTCGGGCGGTTCCGGGGATACCGGCCGTCGCTGGTACATCGATCCCCTGGATGGGACCACCAACTACGCCGCGGGGATCCCGCACTTCGCGGTGAATGTCGCGGTAGCCGACGAGCAGGGGATGGCGGCCGCCGCCACGCTCGACCCGCTGCGTGGCGAGCTGTTCCTAGCCTCGCGCGGAGGCGGCGCGACGCTCAACGGGACCCCGATCCGCTGCTCGGAGAACGGCGTGCTCCTGAACGCGGTTCTCACCACGGGATTCGTCGTGACCAAGCATTCCGACCTGGAGGAGCCGATCCGGCTCTTCGCCGCCTTCCTGCGTCGAACCCGTTCGATCCGGCGATTTGGATCTTCGGCGCTGGATATGGCCTGGGTCGCGTGCGGCCGGTTCGACGCCTACTGGGAGCAGCGGCTCTCACCCTGGGACATCGCGCCCGGACTGCTGTTGGTTCGGGAAGCGGGCGGTGTGGTCACGGATCTGGCCGGCAGCAGCGAGGTTCTTCACCATGGGAACGTGATGGCCGCCAGCTCGGCGATTCATCCGCAGTTGATGGCCGTTACCGACGAGTTCCGCCGGGCCTAAGGGGGAGAAGTGGCCTCGTCTCAACCGTTCTCCGTCCGCGGCAAGCTGATCCTGCCCGATGGTGTCGCCCGAGGCTCGGTGTGGATCGAAGGGGGCCGGATCGTCGAGGTCATTCGCGGCGAGGAGCCCCCCTATTTCCCGGCCAAGCACGTCGAGGCGGACTGGGTCTCGCCCGGGTTCATCGACGCGCAGGTCAACGGCTCCTACGGAAAGACCTTCGGGAGCGATCCGGATGCGGTGGCTGTCCTGTCCGCGCGGCTGCCCGCGACCGGCGTTACCGCCTTTTGCCCGACACTGGTCAGTCTTCCCGCTCGGGAGTACCGCCGCTTCTTCGAGTCCGAGCAGCCGCCGCCGCCGGCTGGCGGCGCGACCCCTCTGGGTTGGCATTTGGAGGGACCGTTCCTTTCCACGGGAAAGTGCGGCGCTCACTCCGCGGAAGCGGTCACCGGCGCCAATGACGATCTCTTCGAGTACCTGCTCGCGCTTCCTGGCTTGGTGCTGATGACCCTTGCGCCCGAGCGGGCCGGTGCGCTCCGGCGGGTCAACCGGCTGCGAGAACGTGGAGTGCAGGTCAGCCTGGGCCACACCGACTCGACCTTCGAAGCCTTTGGGCGCGCCGTGGACGCCGGAGCTACTCTGGCGACGCACCTGTTCAATGCGATGTCCCCCTTCACCCACCGGGCACCCGGCGCGGTGGGCGCCGCCCTCTTCGACAGCCGGGTGACGGCGGGGCTGATCGCCGACGGCGTCCACTGCCATCCGCTCAGCCTGCAGCTCGCGCTGAAGACCAAGGGGCCGGAAGGGCTCATGCTGGTGACCGACGCAATCGCCGGAGCGGGGCTAGGGCCGGGACGCTACCCGCTGGGGGAGCAGACCCTGACCGTCAGCGGGGACTGCGCCCGGCTCGAGGATGGCACCCTGGCCGGATCGACGCTGACCTTGGATGGAGCGGTGCGCAACCTTGTTAAGCTGGCGGGTGCCACCCCCGCGGACGCGCTGCGGATGGCGAGTGAGCGGCCGGCTCGCGCGCTGGGGCTGCAGAACCGGGGCAGCTTGGCACCGGGGGCAGATGCCGACCTGACCTTGCTGACCCAGGATCTTCATGTGGTCGGCACCTATGTCGCCGGGGAGCTTGCTTTCTCGGCAACCTAGGATCCAGCTTGGCGCTATGGCCCGAAGCAGACCCGACTCGCTGGAGACCTACCGCAAGAAGCGCAATTTCGCGGTGACGCCGGAGCCGGCCGGCGTCAAACCGGCCAAGGCCGGAGGGGCGGCCGCGCGGACCACCTTCATGGTGCACAAGCACGACGCCACCCGGCTCCACTACGACATCCGTCTGGAGATCGGCGGTGCGCTGGCCAGCTGGGCGGTGCCCCAGGGCCCCAGCGACGTCCCGGATCAGAAACGGCTGGCGGTACAGACGGGGGATCACCCGCTGGCCGATGGCGGCTTCGAGGGTCGCATCCCCGATGGCGAGTATGGCGGGGGCGACTCGATTATATGGGACCGGGGCACCTACCGGACCGTTCCGCCCGGAGAGGCGACCCGGCAACGGGAGAAGGGCCATTTGGAGATCGAATTTGATGGCGAGAAGCTGAAGGGCCGGTGGCATCTGGTCCGCACCCGCCCCGCACGCGGAAAGGAGCAGTGGCTGATCTTCAAAGCCAAGGATGGGCAAGAGCGACGGGACTACGACGTGGTGGCCGAGCGGCCCGAGTCGGTCCTCAGCGGGCGACGCGCCACACGCGGTCCCGTGCGCAAAAAGACGTTGCGAGCGCAGCATCCGGCGCCGGAGGTCCTGCTGGCCAAGGTCTGGCCCCCGATGCTGGCCACCCTCTCCGACGGCTCCCAGGTGCCGCCGGGCACGCACAGTCTCGAGGTGAAGTACGACGGCTTTCGGGCGCTGTGCGCGATGTCGGGCGGAAAGGTCTGCCTGCTGAGTCGCAACCGTTTGGACCTGGCGCCGCGTTTTCCGCAGCTGGCGCGAGAGCTGACGAAGCTCGCAGCGACGATGGGCGAAGCGGTGATCGACGCGGAGATCGTGACCTTCGACTCGAAGGGTGTGTCCCGTTTCCAGGAGCTGAGCGTTGAAGGGGTGCGCCGCCACCTGGTCGCCTTCGACCTGCTCTGGCTCGAAGGCGACGATCTCCGTGGGCGTCCGCTGGAGGAGCGACGAGATCTCCTGCAGAGCCTGCTCTCGCGTCCGCCGCCTTCGGTCCAGTTGTCGCGGAAGGTGAAGGGGGAAGTGGAGGAGGCGTTGGGCGAGGCCGGGAAGAGCGGTTGGGAGGGGCTGATTGCCAAGCAGATCGGTTCGCCCTATCAGGGAGGCCGCACCCAGCAATGGCTCAAGCTCAAGACGCAGCAGGGCCAGGAGGTGGCGATTGTGGGCTTCAAGCCCATCTCCAATGGCAAACCGGCGATCGGAGCCCTGCTCCTGGGGCTGTACGAAGACGGGGGCTACCGCTACGCAGGCAAGGTCGGAACCGGCTTCACCGAAAGGCTTCGGCGCGAGCTCTTCGAGAGGCTCACTTCGTTGGAGGTCAAAGAGCCCTCCGTGTTGGGTGCCCCCCGCGAAAGAGGCGCGCGCTGGGTGCGGCCCAAGCTGGTGGGTCAGGTCACCTTCACCGAGTGGACGCGCGACGGAAGCCTGCGCCATCCCGCTTTCCAGGGACTGCGCGACGACAAGAAGCCGGAAGAGTGCATGAGGGAGCGCCCAGCCCTCCCAGCATCCAAGCCGGCACGCGTGAAGGGGAACCGGCGAGCTCCGCAAGTTCCGCGAGCTCGGGTTGAAGTGGAGCTGACCCATCCCGACCGCGTGTTGTTCCCCGAGTCCAAGCTCACCAAACGGGACATCTTCGACTACTACCGCGCTGTGGCCGAGGCGATGGTGCCCATCCTCCGGGACCGGCCGCTCACGCTGCAGCAGTGGCCGCAGGGGATCGACCAACAGGGCTTCTTCAGACAGGACGTGACCCACGCACCCGAGTGGCTGACCCGCGAACCGATCGAGCACGAGCAGCGGGTGGTGAAACACGTGGTGGTGGATCGGCCTGAGGCGGTGCTCTGGTTGGCCAACCAGTCGGCGCTCACGTTGCACATGATGGCAAGCCGAACCTCGCACAGGGCCGAGCCTGACTGGGTGGTGTTCGATCTCGACCCGGTCGATCGAGGGTTCGAGGCGATGATCGAGGTCGCTCAGGCGCTTCGGGGACTCCTGAAGGAGCTGGGGCTCACCGGCCTGCCGAAGACCTCCGGGAAGCGGGGTCTGCACGTGTTGGTGCCGCTTGCGCCGGGCCACACCCATCAGCAGGCCGCCCACTTCGCGGTCGCGGTGACCGAGACCCTGGCCAAGGCGTTCCCAAAAACCGCGACGACACTGCGTACCAAGTCCAAGCGGGGCAACCGGATGTACCTCGACGCCTTCCAGAACGGAGAGGGCAAGACGGTGGTCGCGCCTTACTCGGTCCGGGCGGTCGAGGGCGGGCAGGTCTCCACGCCGCTGGACTGGGAGGAGGTGACGGAGAAGCTGGACCTCACCGCTTTCACGGTGAAGACGGTCCCGATCCGGCTCGGCAAACGCAGGAAACAGCGCGAGCTGTTCGCCCAGATGCTGCTCTCCGGGAACCAGCGACTCCCTCAGCTCTCCAAGCTCAAATGAGCTCTGGGGAGGACGACTCCACACGCAGTGGAGCATCGGTGTCCTTCTGGAGGGGCGGATGGACGCGCGTGTAGACTCAGTGGCCCTATGGCGCTCCCCTCCTCGCGATCGAAGCTTGTGAAGCTCGTCGGCGTCGTTGCCCTCCTTACCTTGTGCAGCACCGGCTGCGTGGTTTCCGAGGTGGGCGAGACCATCGGCCCCTGTGACACCAATGACGACTGCCCTTCCGGATACAGCTGCATCACGGCGCCGCGCTTCACCGGCAAGAGCTGCCAGCAGACCTTCGAGACCTTTCAACCCGATCTCTCCGGCGTTCAGGCGTTCTACTGCACCGAGGTGAAGGCGATCCTCGACACCTACTGCATCGCGTGTCACACCAATCCGCCCGCAGGGGGCGCCGACGCCAGCTTCCGGCTGGATCAGTACACCGCCACCCCGGCAGGCGCGAAGGACAAGGCCGACCGGATCGTGGCCCGGGTGAAGCAGAAGTCGATGCCGCCCGGAGGCAATGGGCCGGACGCTACCCAGACCGCCCAGCTGGAAGCGTGGCTGGCTAATGGGACGCCTGAGTGCGCCACGCCCGCCGCAGCGGCCGCGCCCTGACGGTACAGGCTCGGCTGTGCTAAGCGCGGCCCATGGCCAGCGCTGAATCCCTGTCCGCCTCCGCTCCTTCCGACCGTCGGTTCTTCGCCTTCAACGCCCTGCTCTCCGCGGCCGCGTTGGCGTTCTTGACCTATCTGCTGGTGCTGCGTCGGGCCGGTCCCTCCGGGATCGATCTGCGCTTCCTCCCCGCGGTCAATGCGTCGCTCAATGGGATCGCGGCGCTGCTGCTCTGTTCGGGCTACGTGGCGATCCGCCGCGGTGCTCGGAAGCTCCACCAGTACCTGATGGTCTCGGCCTTCGCGGTGTCATCGCTGTTTCTGGTCTCCTACCTAATCTACCACTTCGTCCACGGCCACACCCAGTACGAGGGGAGCGGCGCGGGACGGGCGATCTATCTCTTCGTGCTGCTGAGCCATATCGCGCTGTCGAGCACCATCGTGCCCTTGGCACTGACGTCCTTCTACTACGCCTGGAGGAACAAGCTGTCCCTCCACCGCCGCGTCTCAAAGATCACCCTGCCGATCTGGATCTACGTCTCGGTCACCGGCGTGCTGATCTTCTTCTTGCTCCGCGGCAGCCCGACCGTCTCCTAGGGGGTGTCCCTAATTGAAAGCGAGCAGCCAGATATCAAGGAGATGGAGGGGCCCCGAACCGGAGC
>JBGTHI010000807.1:0-3359 GCA_041746295.1 Myxococcaceae bacterium | reverse complement strand
CGGCTGGGGCAGAGCGGGTGTGCCGTTCCGGACCGGCTCCGGCAGGTCGCCGGCCTCGATCTCCGGACCGTCGGCGAACAGCAGGACCCGCTCGATCAGGTTCTCCAGCTCGCGGATGTTGCCCGGCCAGGCGTGACCTTGAAGGAGAGCCATCGCCTCCGGGCTCACCCCCTCGATCCGCTTGCTCAGCTTGCGGTTGTACTTCTCGATGAAATGGCTCGCGAGGAGGGGGATGTCTTCGCGCCGCTCGCGCAGCGGCGCCAGGGTGACCGGCACCACCGCCAGCCGGTAGTAGAGGTCCTTGCGGAAGCGTCCTGCCTCCACCTCCGCTTCCAAATCCCGGTTGGTGGCGGCGATCAGCCGCACGTCCACCCGGGTGGTCTTGATCCCGCCCACCCGCTCGAACTCGCTTTCTTGAAGCGCGCGGAGTAGCTTCACCTGCATCTCCACCGGGATCTCGCCGATCTCATCCAGGAAGAGGGTGCCGCCGTCGGCCAGCTCGAACCGTCCGGGCTTCGATGTGGTCGCGCCGGTGAAGGCGCCCCGCTCGTAGCCGAACAGCTCCGACTCCATGAGATCTTTGGGAATGGCCGCGCAGTTGATCTTGATCAACGGCTTGTTGTTCCGGGACGAGCCGTCGTGGAGGGCGGTGGCGATCAGCTCCTTGCCGGTGCCGCTCTCCCCGGTGATCAGCACCGTCGACGGCGTGTCGGCCACCTTGTCGATCACCTTGAACAGCTCGTGGACCTGCGCCGAGTCGCCGATGATCGCCGAACGTGACTTGCCGTCGGCCTTGACCGCGGTCTGGGCGATCGCGTGGGTCCGCGACGCCTTGGCGATCACCGCCGAGAGCTCCGCCTGATCGAACGGCTTGGTGATGTAGTCGAAGGCGCCCGCCTTGATCGCCTCCACCGCGGAGTCCACGGTGCCGTGGGCGGTGATGATGATCACCGGCACATCAGGCGCCGTGGCGTTGAGCTGCTTGAGCACCTCCAGGCCGGAGACCTTGGGCATCGACAGATCGGTGATCACCACGTCGGCGGCGTTGCGAGAGAACTCCGCCAGTCCCTGCTCGCCATCCTCCGCAGTGGTCACTTCGTAGCCATTCCGACGCAGCTGGGCCGAAAGCACCTTGCGGAGGTTGGCCTCGTCGTCAATGACTAGGACCTTGGCCATCTCCCTAGGCTACTAGCTTTCCAGCGTGCAGATCGCGTCCGGGTGCTTGATCCGGAGGATCAGAGACTCAAGCACTCGGAAGGGGTGGTTCATCCGCTCTGCCCCCAGGTAGGCGGTGGACATGTCCAGCGCCACCGCCAGGTCCAGGTTCTCGCGACCGGTGGAGATCACCACGCCTGCGTCGTTCCGCAGCCGGTTGGACTGGTATACGCCGTCGGCCGCCAACTCGCGGATGGTCTCAATCTCCAGCACCCCCGTCTTCTCGAAGATCCGGTGAAGGAGGGAGTAGAGCCGCGGGGACAGCACGACCGCATAGGGGCCGTAGTGGCCCACTTCGTTCAGCCGCCGTGTCGCTTCTACGATCGAAAGATAGCCCAACCCCGGCTCCGACCAATCGCCCAGCTTGACCGTCTGGCGGCCGGAGGCGTTCATCAGCCCCTCGTGGCCGAGCTTGGCGTCGCCGTAGAAGATCAGCTCGTCTTCCTGCTGAGCGCAGAGAGCCGCGGCCCCCGCCGCTGCCGAGACGTCCAGCGGCATGTTGTGGGTGCGCGCCGCCTCGATATCGCGCCAGTGCAGCAGGAAGTCCTTGTAGATGATTGGGATGGTCTTGAACTTGCGCGCGTCGGTGAACACGGTGGCGGTGTCCTGCTCGCCGACGATGTCCACCGCGCCGGGAGAGACGCCCGAGTATTCGTCGTGCGCCACCGTCTGAACGCCGGCGCCGAGCGGTCCGTAGAGATCCAGCAGCCGGCGGCCTACCAGCGAGCGCCGCGCCACCTGAATCACCGTCTCATTCAGCCGGTCCCACTCCTCCTGCCGGAGAGGGTTCTCTGCGTGTCCAAGGAAGTCGGGCATGGCTTATGATGCTCCTTTGAGGTGGCCCACGGTGAGCCGGTCGGCGGCCTGTTCGACCTGAGCCTGCTGAGCCTGCTGAGCCTGGGGGGCGGGCTGCGAATACATCACCAGGCGCGGGTTGGCGGCGAGGTGGGGATCGTGCGTGTCGCCTGGAAGCGGAAGAAGAAGACGGGAGACGGAAGCTGCCTGCGCGCTGCGCGGTGCCGGGGGCTTCCCTGCTGGCGGAGGCGGATTCTCGAAGTGCTCCGGTGTAGGGGGGCGCGCGAGATGGCCCGCCTGGACCGCGTCGAGCCTACCTAAAACCGCCACTGCCTCGGCCACGTGCTCCTTCTCTTCCGCCGCCAGATGGAGCAGGAAGTCCCGGACCTCCGGCGCGGCTGCGGCGCGGGCCATCGTCTCGTAGTGGCTGATCGTCTCCAGCTCGCGCGAGAGCACGGCGCGTACGCGCGCAGCGTCTTCTGAATCGGCCATGGGGCTGCACGATGAGGCTCCAGTCTGTTTGAGGCAAGCCAGAAACGACGGCTCGGGTTAGAGTCGCGCGCCCACGTGACCGCGCCGCCATCCTCTCCAACGCCCGGGACTCCGTCCACCCGTGCCTCTTAGCGCAGCCTGCGTGACGTCCGTGGCGCGCGGTTTGGCGCCGTCTGGGTGGCGTTGGGGATCCTGTTCTCCCGCGTGGCGGGGCTCATCCGCACCCGCGTCTTCGCCCACTACCTGGGCAACTCGCCCGCCGCGGCCGCCTTCTCCGCCGCCTCGCGGATCCCCAACGCGCTTCAAAATCTGCTGGGCGAAGGGGTGCTCTCCGCCTCGTTTGTCCCGGTGTACGCCGGGCTGCGGGAGAAGGGCGACAGCGAAGGGGCGGAACGGGTGGCCGGGGCGGTCAGCGCGCTGCTGTTCCTGGCCAGCTCGCTGATTGTCCTATGCGGCATCTTCCTGGCGCGGCCCGCGGTGGGGCTGCTTCTGGGGGGCGGGGAGTTCAGTCCGGAGCTGCGCGACCTGGTCACCGGCTTGGTGCAGCTGATCCTCCCCGGCGTGGGACTGTTGGTGATGTCGGCCTGGTGTCTGGGGGTGCTCAACAGCCACCGGCGCTTCCTGCTTTCCTACGCCTCGCCGGTGCTCTGGAACGCGGCGATCATCGCCGCGCTGCTCGCATTTGGAGGACGGGTCGACGAAAACGGGCTGGTCCGTTGGGTGGCCTGGGGAATGGTGGCCGGCAGCGCGCTTCAGCTCGGTGTCCAGGTGCCGGGCGTCCTGAGCGTCCTGAGGCTGCGGCCCAATCTTCAGCTGCGTGACCTACACGTTCAGCGGGTGCTCAAGAGCTTCTTCCC
>JBGTHI010000806.1:0-8645 GCA_041746295.1 Myxococcaceae bacterium | reverse complement strand
CTGCTGACCTACCTCAACCAGCGTGGCACGCTAGCATCTGCCTCACTGCTGGCGACCTCCCAACCTGCAAAACCTCTACCCGGTAAAGAAGCGGATCGGATCCGCCGTTGATCGCCTCAACGATCGTGGCTGGGAACAGTAAGCAGCTGGAGGCATCCGCGGGCACCCCCTTGAGCGGCCAGACAGAGGACCGTTGGCTCGCCATTTACGGAGACCTAACCGATCGGATTAGCGACTACCTTTCCCGGCAAAAGGCCGTGCTCCAATCCGCCATTCTTCAGCCGCAGGATGGCGATGCGGAGGTTGCGGCCGAATCGGTGGGTGGGGCGTGGCTCGACCAACTGGAGCAAATGATTGGCGCCCTAACCATTCAATTACAAGCGCCTTCAATTTAAACCACTTATAAAGATGAGTTGCCGGAGTTATGCCGTTTCTCTGGCTGGCGTCAGCTTCCGCCGAGTCCGTGACGGTGAAGTATCGAGGTGCGGTCAACCTCAATCATCCGGAGGCGAAGTTTACTTGCACCGAGGTGGAACGAAGCAGCGTGGTGTCGCGGGTCTGCTACGACACGGTAGCGAGCTACATGGCCATTCGGCTCGGAGCCACGTACTGCCACTGCTGCGGAGTCGACCAGGGGACGGTCGCCGGGCTGCTGGCGGCGACTTCGAAGGGCCAGCTCTACAATTCTCGAATCAAGGGCAGATTCGATTGCCGACAGTCTCCACCCCCGGCCTATCGCTAAACGCGCGACCAAAAGCGCGACGTTAGTTTCTCCGGTGCAATCCGGATCGAGTTCGAGACCCGCACGTGGGGCAGGGCGCCTTCCTCACAGAGTCGGTAGACCGTTGCGGTGCTCACCCCGAGAAACGCCGCCACCTCCCTCACCCTGAGCAGCCGCGCTGGAGCGCTCGAGACCCTCTCAACTGCCGTCCGGCCTTGGACCACGGGTGGACCAAACTGGCTCAAAACGGTTGGAATATCGCCCAACGCCTGGGAATCTCGTCCGCCCGCTTTCGAATGATTCCGCGACATTGATACGTCATGATAGCCGCTGATAACACTGTCAACAGGATTCACACGGCAGGGGTCGCAGGTTCGAGACCTGCTGCGCCCACTTCTAGTTTAGCTGAGAATCCAGAGACTTAGCTGGGTTCTCAGCCGCTTCAACCACTGCATGTGCCGTCCATGTGCCGCTCCTGCGCTCGTCCAGGAGCCGCACGGCATTTCGCTTCGAATCCGGGCTGAGATGGGCGTAGCGGAGGGTCATCTTGATCTCCGCGTGGCCCATCAGCTGCTGGATTGCGAGCAGCGGCACTCCCTTCATTGCCAAATGAGACCCATAGGTGTGGCGGTTATGCCGCTAGCGGCATAAGAGGCATTATGCCGGGCCCCGGATTATGCCGACTCCGCATGTGATTGATGGCCCCGCTCCGAGCGTGGCGGCGGTCTGGGTGCAGTGACGGACGCGGCATAATCGAGCTGTCATTTTTCCACTGGCGATCCCGCCATTTGAGGAGGACTGACATGTCGGACAGATCCATCGGTGTTGCTCCCGTAGTGCGCGCATTTCCCCCGACGCTCGACGACGCAGTCGAGGAGTTCGCCGCCTGGCTCGGAGAGCTCGGGTACGCGGCTGCAACGGTGCGCGAGAAAGTTCGATTCGTCACCGGACTGGTCCGCTGGATGAAGGCGCGCGACCTCTCCGCCGCCGATCTGGACGAGCGACGCGTCGGTGCCGCCCTCAAACGTCGCGGTGCGACGCCGAGTAACCACCGACGTGCGCTTCTTCATTTCCTCGAGTTGCTGCGCGATCGCCGCGTCGTTGCGCCTCTCGAGCTGCCCGATTGTCAAACGCCTGCGGCACGACTCGAAGAGCAATACGCGCGCTACCTTCGCGAGGAGCGCGGCCTCGTTCGGGCGACGGAGGTCAACTACCGGGGGTTCGTGCGCCGATTTCTTGCTGAGCGGTTCGGGCGTCGCCCGACCGACTTGACGAAGCTGAGCCCGCGCCACGCCCCCGACTTCCTGCTGCGCCATTTGCGCACCATGAGTCCGAAGCGGGCGCAGTTGATGGGCTCCGCTCTCCGTTCATTCCTGCGCTTCTCGTTCCTGAAGGCGAAGACGACGGTGGACCTCTCACTCGCCGTGCCCACGGTGCGCCAGTACCGCAAGGCCGCCGTGCCCCGATACCTCGCGCAGGAGGATGTCGAGCGTGTGCTCGCCACCTGTGACCTGGCGAGTGCTGTCGGCCGGCGAAATCACGCTGTGCTGCTCCTGCTCGCCAGGCTCGGCCTGCGCGCGGGCGAGATCGTCAAGCTCGAGTTGGACGACCTTCGCTGGCGCGTCGGCGAGCTCGTTGTCCGCGGAAAGGGCGAAGTCCACGACCGGTTGCCGCTCCCGAAGGAAGTGGGTGAGGCACTGTCGCTGTTCTTGGCCCGCGGTCGTGTGGCTTGCTCATCACGTCGCGTCTTCCTCCGATTGCGAGCACCTGTGCGCGGATTCGCGAGCGCGGCCGCGGTGAGCACCATCGTCAAACGAGCGATTGACCGCTCCGGCTTGCGACCGCCCCTGCGCGGTGCCCATCTGTTCCGTCACAGCCTCGCGACAGCCCTGATTCAACGGGGCGCGACGATGGCGGAGATCGGCCAGGTGCTGCGCCACCGCTCGGCCAACACCACCGAGCAGTACGCGAAGGTGGACTTCGAGGGGCTGCGCGGCGTCTCACTTCCGTGGCTGGGAATTGGAGGTGGACGATGAGTCCGCTCCGGAAGGCGCTGGCTGAGTATCTCGCACTCCGCCGTGGCCTGGGCACCGAGATGCTCAGGGCCGGCGCCGCCCTGCATCGCTTCGTCGAGTTCCTCGAGTGCGAGGGCGCTTCGCACGTCACTCGCGAGCTCGCTCTGCGCTGGGCGATCGAGCCCGTGGGCGCACAGCCAGCGACCAAGGCCGCTCGGCTCGGGCACGTTCGTCGATTCGCCTCCTGGCTCAGCACCCGCGACGCGCGCACCGAGGTTCCCCCAGCGAAGCTGTTGCCCTATCGGGTCCTTCGCCGGCCGCCCTACATCTACGGCGACGAGGAAATCGAGCGCCTCGTTCGCGCGGCCGCCCGACTTCCATCATCCCAGGGGCTCCGAGGTCTTTCGTGCGCAACGCTGTTCGGGCTGCTCGCTGCGACCGGGCTGCGCCTCAGCGAAGCCATCGCTCTCGACGAGGCCGACGTCGACTTGACCGCCGGGATTCTTCATGTCCGCCGCACCAAGTTCGGCAAGTCGCGCTTCATCCTGGTGCACGAATCGGCGCGGCGGGCCCTCGCCCGCTACGTCCTGCGCCGCGACGAGATTCTCCCATGCCGACCGACCAACGCCTTTCTCATCTCGGACCGAGGAGTCCGTCTCGGCCAGTGCGCCGCCCGATACAACTTCGCCAAGGTCTCCCGTGCGGTTGGCCTTCGACGCTCGGCAGGCGGGCATCGCCACGGTAGCGGTCCGAGGCTCCACGACATGCGGCACCGATTCGCCGCCAAGAGACTGGTCGAGTGGTACCGCGCCGGCCTCGACGTCGAACGAGAGATCCCGAAGCTCGCGACGTATCTCGGCCACGTGCACGTCAACGAGACCTACTGGTACATCGAGGCGGTCCCGGAGTTACTGCAACTCGCCACCAAGCGGCTGATGCGGGCGCGACGGGAGGTCCGGCCATGACCTTCCAGGCGCTCCTGCAAGGCTTCTTCGTTGACCGCCTCGTTCGGCAACGCTGCGCCAGCGGCCACACCATCGCCGCTTATCGCGACACGTTTCGCCTACTCTTGCGCTTCGCGACTGCTCGCCTTCACAAGCCGCCCTCGCGTCTGTCCATCGAGGATCTCGACGCCTCGTTCCTCTCGGAGTTTCTCGACCACCTTGAGCACAAGCGAAGTAGCTGTGAGGGCAAAGGGAGAAAGACTCGGTGCACCCCGCTGCGCCGCGACGTTGCAAGGGTGCTCGATGCCTGGCTTCGCGAGCAACCCGTCGGAGCTCAGCAGCCGGTCTTCCTGAGTTCACGGGGCGGACCCCTGAGCCGCGATGCGATCGAGAGCCTCGTCGCCAAGCACCTTTCTGCGGCGCGGAAGACCTGCGCGTCGCTGAAGGAGAAGAACATCACGCCCCACACCCTGCGGCACACGGCCGCCATGGAACTTCTTCGGTGTGGTGTCGACCGAAGCGTGATCGCCCTGTGGCTGGGCCACGAGTCGATGGAGACAACGCAGATCTATCTGCACGCCGACATGCGACTGAAAGAGCAGGCCCTGGCGCGCACGACGAACTCGCGAGCGGCCCCGACGAAATACCGACCGAAGGATGACCTGCTGGCCTTCCTCGAAGGGCTCTGATTATGCCGCGTGCGACCGGCCGCCTCTCGAATGAGCGGCGACGCGGAGTCGGCATAATCCGGGGCCCGGCATAATGGCGCAGGTCATGCCATCCGATGATGCCCTGGTCCCGGCTGATACCGGCCCGTTTGAGCGCCCTCGCCAAAGGCCATCGCAGGCGATGGTCAGGGAAGGGGGCGCCGTCCTCTTCGCAGAAGACGTACGGGCCCTTGAGGTGCCGATGCGCTTTGAGAGCAGCGGCTGCCGAGGGAGGGAGATCCACCGTACGCTCGGTGCCACCCTTGGGAAGGCCGATCACTCCGCGGTAGATGGTCCTCCGGACGTGGAGCTTGCCTCGGGGCAGGTCCAGGTCGTTCCAGTGGAGTCCCACGAGCTCGCCGATTCTGAGGCCCGTCTTGAGCGCGACGATGATCGCGGCGCGCCATTCTGGGTCTGCGGCCTCTACCAGGCGGTCGGCTTCCTCGAAGTCGAGAAAGTCGAAGGCTGATTTCGGCGTCCGCAGGGCCTTGAACCGGGGTACCTCCAACACAAGCCTGCGCTCCCTCGCGAGATTCAAGAGCGATCGGAGGATGCCCAGGGTGTTGTTGATGGTCTTGGGCCCCAGAGGCCTCGGTGAGCCCCCGTTGCGGCGAGCCCGGCACCGAAGATTCTCACGCTTGATGCTGGCCTTGCGAGCGCGCGACTTCGAGAGCTTTCCCAGGAGCATGGCCTTGAAGTCCTCAATCGCAGCCGAGTCGATGCGGTCGAGGCGTGTCTTTCCAAAGAATGGAACGAGGTGTGATTCAAGGATTTGCCGCTTGAGCAAGACGGTGCCGTGCTTGTTGTTGGTCTCCGCGTAGCGCACGAACGGCTCTGCGAATTCACCTAACGTAGGTATGGTTGGTCTCTTCTCTGGCTCCTTCCCGAAGGCTCCCGAGAGCAGCGCCTGTCGAACATCTCGTTCGTACTGCTCCGCGCCCCGGCGGGTATTGATCGGAGAGGTTTTGCGGATTCGCTCCGTCCTCCCGTCGGGGTGCTCGAACTCGATATCCACCAGCCACACCTCTTGAGCCATTCCGTTCTTACTGGTCCACTTCCTTTTCCGCAACCGTTCACAGTAGCCCCCGGTGCTACCCTTGGTATTGATGCCCACCGCCCCATCCACTCCGCTACTGTCCGATTTCAGAGCGCCCTCCAACTGGCCCATGTGGTTTGGTGACCGAGCTGCGGCAATAGGAATCAAGACGCACCAGCGTCTGGTCGAAGCCGTTAGTGCATGGGAACTGACTGATCTGAAGGCGATGGCCGACGGAAATCTGGGGTTGGTATGCAGCGCCTTGCGTCACGGGCAACGGGTTGTCCTGAAGGTCAGCCCCTCCGTGGACGATTCTTCGCTTCGGGCCGAAGCGTTAGGGCTCCGCGCCTGGTCGTCCACCGGGGCCGCGGTGTCGGTGATCGATCTGCGCGACGGGGGGCTGACACTACTCCTGGAGCGCCTAAACCCGGGGTCCTCTCTGGCGGCCTCGCCTTTGACCGTCGAGGAGAAACTCGTCCTCTTGGGTCGTTTAGCAAGGTCTCTGCATTCAGTCGACCGGGCGCCCGACGGTGTGCCGGCGCTCGAAGAGGGGAACATCGGCTTGGATCTCCTGAAGGGCTTGACGGGTTCGGCCGACCTCGACGGATACCGGAGACTTCTCCAGTCTCCACATCGACGGGTTTTGCTGCACGGAGATCTTCATGGGTACAACGTTCTCCGCTCCGGAAGTGGTTGGAAGGTCATCGACCCTAAGCCTTGTTTCGGTGATCCACACGCGGATGTCTTTGCACTGCTGACCACCAAGGAAAAGTTGAGCGGCTCACCTTCCGAATGGCTTGTCGCCATCGACCGTTGGATCGGTATCTATTGCGGAGAGGCCGGCTTGAGCCCGTCTCGTGCGCGCGATTGGGTGTGCCTTCGCGCGACTTCCTCTGCCCGCGACATTCGCACCCAGAAAGACCCGACGGCGCAATCGATTGAGTGGGCAGATCACCTCGAGAAGATTGCGCACTCACTTGGACTGGGGGGGTGAAGGGAGCCCGTTATTCCGCCGCAGGAGTGACACCTGCGCCTCTTCGACCTGAGCGGGCGACACCTTCAGCCGCCGAAGCAGCTTCTGAGTGCATTGTAGAGTGAACACCGGACGTTGCTACCACAGCCCCAGTAGCTCCAGTGCGTCGGACCCCTCGTCGTAGCCCCTTCTTGAAATGTACCCTAAAGATGGGTACAGTCATCTGGTGGAGTGCATCGTTCAGGTAACGCGCCTTGCGGCGAAGCAATTGCTGAAGCTCCCCCGCCATATCCAGGATGCGCTCGACTCTTGGCGCCGAGACGTCGAGCTGAATGGGGTGGGGGAGGCCCGAAGAAGGCCCGGCTACCACGACGAGCCTTTGAAGGGGGATCGGAAGGGCCAACGATCCGTTCAGCTAAGTCGAGCGTACCGAGCGATCTACGAGGAGGATGAGTCTGGCGAGATGCACGTCATCGCTGTCGTTGAGGTGAACAAACATGACTACTAAACGGATGTCCCTAGGAGCAATGCTCGAGAAGCTCAATGGGCCTCTCACCTTTGCCCGGTTCGTGATCGCCGAGCGGATGCGCGAGGGATTAACCCAGGCCGAGCTTGCCCGGCGCATTGGGCTATCGCGGGCCAAGCTGTGTGACATTGAAAAGGGCCGGCAGTTTGTGAGCGTCGCGTTGGCCGCGAAGATCGCTAAGAAGGCTGGGTGGTCTCCCGAAGTTGCAATCGAGACCTGCCTGCAAGACCAAGTGTCTCGTGCCCGGCTCGGTCCCTGGCGTGTCAGGGTGGCGCGAGGCGATCGGTCGGCTCACGCCGGGGCGCTGTAAGGGGTCGACGCCACACGGTCGCTGGGTTTCAGCCGAACGGTGCATCAGCGGCACACGGAACCGGCTTTCAACTGCTGGAGTCCCCCTCGGCGTGCTTGCGCCTCCCTCGTGCAGCGTGCTCCAGCACGCCTCCTCGGTCGCCACTGCGCTTGCCCCCCTCGGCTTCGACATCCTGCACCTCGTATGCGAGTCCTGTGACAAATCCGGGCTAGTTCTACTGCGGAAGTTCGACCAATAAGAGGCATTGTTGGCTGATAGTGGGAGTGAGTGCGAGGGCGGTTTGTCGCCTTGGGGAGTGCGCGGTGATGCGGTGCCGCGGCCCGCAGGAAAATAGTTGACCGCGATCTCAGCCGTGATCTGTCCGTCTCGATAAGGAGGCGGCAATGAAAGCGGCGAGGACTCAGGAAAGGACGAGTGCGTGTTTACCGCAGGGACCCTCAGCGAGACCTTTCGCGAGTTGAAGGAGTTTCTTCAGCCATACATGAAGGTGTTTTGTCGGCGTGAGCAGAGGGAAAACGCAGAAGCGTATCTGCGCGGAAGGCTTCGAAACCTGCCTCGGCGGACGATTGAGCCGGTGGCCCATGCAGCAGGCCGCAATCACGAAGCGCTCCAGAAGTTCATTGGCGCTGGCAAGTGGAGCGACGAGCCGCTCCGCACTGAATTGCGTCATGACGTCCGCAAAACTATCGGCACTCACGATGGCGTTTTCGTCCTCGACAGCAGTGGTTTTCCCCAAAAGGGAACGGAATCGGTTGGCGTGCAGCGCCAGTGGTGCGGCCACGTTGGCAAAGAGGACAACTGCCAGGTCGGTCAGTTCCTCGCGTACGCGGGAGGCGGGTCGTATGCACTCCTCGACGGGGAGTTTTGTACCTGCCAGAATTGTGGTTGACGAAAGAACGACGCCAGCAAGCGCGCCTGCCAGAGGAGAAGGAATTCAAAACCGGCTGGGCCATTTCGGACGAGTTGCTGAAGAAGAACGCGAAGCGGTTCCCTCACGCTTGGGTCGTTGGAGACGAAGAGTATGGCGTTCCGAACGAGTTTCGAGATCGCTTGCATGCGCGCCGCGAGCACTATGTCCTCGAGGTGAAAGTGAACACGCGGTTCTGGCTCGCGGATGCGAAAGGGAATCCGCGTGGCGAGCCAACCAACCCGAAAAAGCTTCGGGCGTCCCTGCCGAAGAGCGCATGGCGATCATTTCATGTCCGCGATGGTGAAAAGGGTCCCATGATTTTCGAAGCTGCGAGATTTTGGGTATTGACACCACGGGACGGGTGTGACGCCACTCCCCGGGCCAAGGCCCGGGGCTTCGCGGCCCAGGCTACGCTTTTCGCTTCCTGCGAGTGACCTTCGGGCTGCGTGATTGTTTGAGTCGCTTCACTCTCTTCCTGAGCTTCGTACGGGCGAAAAGCTCCA
>JBGTHI010000805.1:0-2531 GCA_041746295.1 Myxococcaceae bacterium | reverse complement strand
ACGAACAGGTGCGAGTAGATGTCGCTGAGGAACCAGTCCACCGGCGTGAAGAGCGCGCTGTCGGAGGGGTTCCAGATCGCCAGCTGACCCTCGCCAGAGATGACCGAGCGGGCCGTCCGATACTTCTGAGCGCCACTGGAGGTTTCATAGAGGGCAAGCGCCGACTGAGCCGGGACCGTGGAGAGCACCCGATCCGAGTCCCGGAACCCGACATCCACCGGGCCGTCGACGGTGACCGCCGGTGTCAGCGGGATCTCCGCGCCCGTGGTGGAGTCGAAGAGGCGAACCTGGGTCGAGAAGCCGGCCGTCGAGCCGTTGGTCTGGGTGATCTTCACCGCCACGCGACCTCCCGCCGCCGCCGGAACCGCGTCAACGGGCGTGGGGCTGTCTAGGAGCGGCTTCTCCGCTCCCGAGGTCAGGTTCCGCATCGCCAGGGAGAAAGGACCCGGAGCGACTCCGCGGGTCAGCGCGGCATGGTTGCCATGAGCGGAGAGCACGCCCTTGCAGAGTCCGGCGCCCACCGTCACCGGCAGAGCGTTGCCAGGTCGCCAGAGCCGCCCGATGCCGTCGGTTCCCACCACCAGAACCGAATCCCCCTGCTCGCTCAACGAACCACAACCGGAGCCGGAGGGCGCCGCGTACGGCCCCAGGTCTACCGTCGCCCCCGCCCCTTCCCTGCCGACCACTCTTCCGTTAGCGAGATAGCGGTAGCGGCGGCTGGCGCCCAGAAAGCGGCCATCGTTCGCGTTCGCCAACGCGGTTAGGGCACTGCTGCTCGCGTCGTAGTGCAGCCAGCGGGAGCCGTCCTTGAAGAGGAAAGCCGCACCGTCGCCGCTCTGGTGGATGGGCGGATCGGCGTAGTCGAACTCGGCGGGGAAGTTGTTGGCCAGGACGGTGGTGCGCTGAGTCTGGAAGTTGTGCCCGAGCACGCGCCCGCTGGTGAAGGCGAAGACGCCGGCCTTCCTGTCACCCGTCAACATCGGCAGCGCGAAGGCCAGCTCGCCTATGGCGATCTCGTTTTCGATGCCTGTCCTGGCATTGCGGGTGTAGAGCCGGGAGCCGGACGCAAAATTGATGTCGGAGATGAGCGCGGTGCCGCCGTCCAGCACCAGCCCAAGCAGCTCAAAGGAGGGCACCTCGCTCTTCTTCCCCGAGCTTTTCTCGAATAGGACGGTCCCGTCGGTGGCGGAGGTGAACTCGAAGGTTTGGGCTTCCGGCGCCGCATCGTTCAGGATCGGCTCGACCGCCTTGGTCACCAGGCTCGCGGCAACCAGATTCTGACATTCGGCGATCCTTGCCGGAATATCGATGGGCGAGGTCCCCCCGTCGGCAATCGGCGTTTCGGTGCTGGGCGCTGTGGGGAGGGTCGGAAAGCCGGGCGCGGTCGGATCGCCAGTGTCCGGATCGGGCGATAGCGGCTGGGAAGGTTGTGGTGACGTCTGAGTCACCCCATCTCCACTCTGCCCCCCGCACGCCACCAACCAGCCCAACGCTACCCAACCGAGTCGTTTCATCGCCGTTCGAACCTCAACTTCCGAAGCCTGAACCCGGCTCCAGCCGTGCCTTCTGGCACGCTACGCACTCCGCGTGCCAGACCCCTTGATCCCATTCGTCGGTCGCCCACCAGAAGCTAGGGGCGCTCCTGTTCCCTGGCCGTCATTTCTCCTTGGAAGTTCAAGTGGGACCGCGCAGTCGCGTCTGCGTTCTCGCACTTCAGGAATTCGAGGGGCCTGGTTTGCCTAGGGCTGTGCCGGGTCGATGGGCGGCAGCCCCTCCTCTATTCCCACTCGATGGTGGCGGGCGGTTTGGACGAAATGTCGTAGACCACGCGGTTGAAGCCGCGCACCTCGTTGATGATGCGAGAGGAGATCTTCTCCAACAGCTCATAGGGCAGCCGCGCCCAATCGGCCGTCATTCCGTCCACGCTGGTGACGGCACGGATCGCGGCGGTCACTTCATAGGTTCGCTCGTCGCCCATCACGCCCACGCTCTGCACCGGGAGCAATACGGCAAAGGCCTGCCACAGCTCCTTGTAGAGCCCCGCCGCTCGCACCTCGTCTTGAACGATGGTGTCGGCCCTGCGGAGGAGATCCAGCCGTTCGGCGGTGATCTCTCCGATGATTCGGATCGCCAGTCCTGGACCGGGGAAAGGGTGGCGAGAGATCATCGCGTCGGGGAGCCCCAGCTCCAGCCCCAACACCCGGACTTCGTCCTTGAACAGCTCGCGCAAGGGCTCCAGAAGCTTGAGCTTCATTACCTCGGGCAGGCCACCCACATTGTGATGGCTCTTGATGGTCGCCGAGGGCCCCTTCACCGAGACCGACTCGATCACGTCGGGGTAGAGCGTGCCCTGCGCGAGGAAATCGACCTGCCCCACTGCGTCCAGAGCCTGCGCGGCCTCGTCGAAGACCGCGACGAACTCCCGGCCGATCCGCTTCCGCTTCTCCTCCGGGTCGATGATTCCGGCCAGCCGCTCGAGGAACCGGTCGCGCGCGTCGACCGTCTTGAGCGGTACATGGAAGCGGTCGACG
>JBGTHI010000804.1:0-9662 GCA_041746295.1 Myxococcaceae bacterium | reverse complement strand
GCGGGCATCGGAATAAGACTGACCCAGGGGCCAAAGACGACGCAGAGGAGAATGAGCACCACGCCGGCGATGAGTGTGGATAGGCGGGTGCGGCCCCCGGATTTCACGTTGATGACCGATTGGCCGATCATCGCGCAGCCTGCCATTCCGCCGAAGAGCCCGGAGACGATGTTCGCAATCCCCTGCCCCTTGGCCTCCTCGTGCTTGCAGCTGGTGGTGTCGGTCGCGTCATCCACGACCTTTGCCGTCAGGAGCGACTCCAGAAGCCCAACGAACGCCAGCGTCAGCGAGTACGGGAAGACGATTCTCAGCGTTTCGAAGGTGAGCGGCACCAACGGAAGGCGAAACGACGGCAGCTCAGTCGGCAGACTCCCCATGTCTCCGACCGTCCTAAGCTTTAGCCCCAAAGCCATGGCGGCAGCAGTCAGCACCACGATTGCCACGAGCGGAGAGGGCACCACTTTCGTGAGCCGGGGAAGTCCGTAGATGATGGCCAGTCCTCCGGCAACGACGGCGTACATCTGCCACCCGGCGCCAATGAACTGGGGAAGCTGGGCGAGGAAAATCAGAATCGCGAGCGAGTTCACGAAGCCCGTCATCACTGAAGTGGGCACGAAGCTGATGTACCGACTCAGCCGCAGCAACCTGAAGCAAACCTGGAAGACGCCTGTGAGGATGGATGCCGCGAAGAGGTACTCGACGCCATGGTCGGCCACCAACTTCACCATCAGCAGCGCCATCGCGCCCGTCGCAGCAGAAATCATCCCAACCCGTCCGCCCAAGAAGGCGGTCGTGATCGCGATGATGAACGAGGCGTACAAGCCGACCTTCGGCTCTACGCCTGCAATGATGGAGAAGGCGATTGCTTCGGGAATGAGCGCGAGCGCGACCACCGTGCCCGCCATAAGGTCTCCTCGAACGTTGGAGAACCACTCCCGTCTAAAGCGGCCAAGGCGGGAGGGATGAAGGGTTGGAAATGGGACTTGGACAACTTGACTCATTAGTTGTTCCTGCGGAGTGGACTTCGGAAACGGCCGAGACCGCTCCACGAAGGCTCGTCTGAGAAATGGGATGGGACGGGGCTCGGAACTAGGGGGGCTGAATCCTGACGCCTTGTGCAGGCGAGATAGGTCCAGTCATCCTCTGGTCGAGTACGGACAGAGACGCGCACACCCAAGCTCCGACTATGACGTCAGGCTGGGGCCTCAACCTCGCTCGTCGCCGAACTCAGGGTGGCGAGGTGAAGAAGGCGCAGTGTCGTTCGTTAGAGCGCATCAGGAAGAAAGTAGGCGGCAGTTAGCACGGCCTGCCGTAGCGGCACTCATATCCCGCCTGCCCGCCCGATGCAAAGACATGAACCGCTGGACTCCATAAGCGACCCCGCGCAGTCCCGATGCTCACCCGGAGACTTCAGACCTCGCCGCGCTCGAACCAGCGCCGCTTGAGCTTCAAAGCAACGCCCACCAGGGCAAGGAGGACCGGCACCTCAACCAGCGGCCCAATGACGGTCGCGAAGGCAACGGACGAACCAAGCCCGAAGGCGGCGATGGCGACAGCGATCGCCAGCTCGAAATTGTTACTTGCCGCCGTAAAGGACAGCGCCGCCGTGCGCTGGTATCCGGCCCCGCTCCTTCTGCCCATGGCGAAGCTGATGAAGAACATCACGACGAAGTAGATGGTCAGCGGCGCGGCGATTCGGAGCGCGTCGAGCGGCAAATCGACCAGCATCCCGCCCTTCAGGCTGAACATCGCCGCAATGGTGAATAGGAGCGCGATAAGGGTGAGCGGTGCGATGCGCGGCAGGAAGCGGTCGCGGTACCATGCCTCCCCTTTAGCCCGGCGCAGGACGAGCCGCGTGACAAGCCCCGCAGCGAAGGGCAGGCCCAGGTAGATTCCGACCGCGCCTGCGATAGTCGAGAAGGATACGTCGAGCACCCGCCCCTCAAGCCCAACGAGCGGCGGCAGGACGCCGAGGAAGAACCAGGCATAGACGCTGAAGAAGACCAGCTGAAAGACGCTGTTGAAGGCAACCAGGCCGGCTACGTACTCGTTGGAGCCTTCCGCGAGCTGGTTCCAGACGATGACCATGGCGATGCAGCGTGCGAGGCCTATGAGAACGAGCCCCGTCATGTAGTCGGGCGAGTCCCGAAGGAAGAGGACGGCCAGGCCGAACATCAGCGCCGGGCCAATCAGCCAGTTCTGCAACAGCGAAAGTGCAAGCACCCGCTTGTCGGTGAAGACCTCGCCGAGCGCCTCGTACTTCACGCGCGCAAGCGGCGGATACATCATCAAAACCAAGCCCACCGCGATCGGCACGTTGGTCGCACCGACCGACAGCCGGTTGAGCGCATTAGGCAGACCCGGCCACAGGCGGCCCAGAGCGATGCCGGCCCCCATGGCGAGGAAGATCCAGAGCGTCAGATAGCGGTCTAGGAATGAAAGGCGAGGCCGGCAGGCGGTCATTCCTCATCCCTCCCTATGGCCGACAGCGCGGCTGCGAGCTCCGCCTGGGGCATCGTCTCGACCGGTAGTGCGACGAGCGCCCTCACCCGCCGCTCCAGCTGCCCGAACACCCGGTTGAAGACGCCTTGAGCCTCGCCGGGAGAGGCTTTGGCGTGGGCGGGGTCCGGCACGCCCCAATGCGCCTTCAAGGGCCCACCCCGGAAGAGCGGGCAGGACTCGCCGGCCGCAGCATCACAGACCGTGATGACGATGTCGATGGATTGGCCTGCGAACTCGTCCCAAGACTTGCTGCGGAAGCCTTCAGTGGGGAGTCCATGCGCGGCGAGCGCCTTGAGGCTCATCGGATTCACCTCGCCCGTCGGGAAGCTCCCTGCGCTAACCGCCCGAAAGCGGTCCCCTCCCCAGTGGTTCAGGAGACCCTCCGCCATGACCGAACGACACGAGTTGCCCGTACAGAGGAACAGCACAGTCTGCATCAGCAGCAACCCGTCTTGGCCGCCTCGCCCGCCGCCGTGGGCTTGAGGCCGCAGCGCTCAGAGGAAGGTCCCTTCTGCGTCGCCGCGTTGAAGAACTGCGCCTCACCCATGGTGTGGTAGGCCTCCCAGGCGATGCCGCTCGGGTCCTGCACCCAGGACTTCTCGGACCGGGCATAGCAGCAGGTCGTCTCGCCCTCGCTGTGGGTCGAGATGTTGGCGGCCGACATTTGGGTTCGCAGCGCGTTCAACTCCTCCCCATTGTCGACTTGGAGTCCCAGGTGGTCGAGCCCCGGCTTTGCGCCTCGGGCGGAGATCGCGAAGTTCACGCGCGGGTCCTCCAGCATCCACTTGGCATAATCCGGTTTGGCAACGGTCGGCGGCCCCCCGAACAGGGCGGAGTAGAAGGCTGTGGACTGCGCAA
This sequence comes from Myxococcaceae bacterium, assembly GCA_041746295.1. GTDB lineage: Bacteria > Myxococcota > Myxococcia > Myxococcales > Myxococcaceae > JBGTHI01. The sequence goes on along the minus strand of JBGTHI010000804.1, from coordinate 6,302 downwards.
GGTCATCGACGGCGACGTGAAGATGCATTCGCTTCATGGCGGGTATCCCTCTTGGCGGGGGTTGGACAACAGGAGGTGTTCGCGCCTTCGGCGACGCAGCAGACCGCCCCACGCTAAGCTCTGTCATCGAACACATCCAACACTCGGTCGAGCAGGTGCCGGGGCTCGAGGTGAACTTCTCCCAGCCCATCCGCGACAACGTGAACGAGAGCATTTCGGGCCAATTTGGGCAAATCGCGGTCAAGCTCTACGCCGACAACTTGCGGGTGCTTCAGGACACGGCGGAGCGGGTCAAGGGAGCGATTTCTCGCGTGCCCGGGGTGGCAGACCTTGGAATCGTGAAGAGCGGCGAGGTGCCTCAAGTTCAGGTCCAGCCGGACCGCCAGCAGTTGGCTCGGCATGGAATGGAGGTCGGAGAGTTCCAGCATGCCTTCGAGTCCGCCATCGGTGGGCGCCGGGTCGCGGAGTTCTGGGAAGGCGAACGGCGGTTCGATGTCACCCTTCGCCTTCCCCAATCCTCCCGTGACGATGTGGAGAAAATCCGGAAGTTGCGGATTCCGGTCGAAGGCGGAGCCCTGGTCTCGCTCGAGTCGCTCGCCACGGTCGACACGGGTCTGGGAAGAGCCTCGATCAACCGTGAAAACGGGCGGCGCTACATCGGCATTCGTATGAATGTGCGCGGTCGTGACCTGGGCGGGTTCGTCGAGGAGGCCAAGGCCGTCGTCGCCAAAGACGCACCCTTGCCGTCCGGGGTGTCCATCGAATGGGGCGGGGAATTCGAAAACAAGGAGCGTGCGATGAGGAGGCTGCTTGCGGTTGTGCCCGTCGCACTGGTCGTCACCCTCATCCTCCTGTTCAACGCCTTCCGCTCCCTCAGCCGGGCGGTCCTCACACTCCTCAATGTTCCCTTCGCGCTCATTGGGGGCGTGTTCGGCCTGTATTGGGCAGGAATGCCCCTGTCCGTTGCCGCGGCGGTCGGATTCATCGCACTCATCGGCCAAGCAGCGCTCAACGGAGTCCTGGTGATGTCCGCCGTGGCCGACCGAAGGGAGCGTGGGGAACCGTTGCAAGAAGCCATCCTGAACGGCTGCCGAGATCGACTTCGCCCCGTTCTGATGACCGCATGTCTGGCTGCCCTGGGACTGATACCGGCGGCTATGAGTCGAGGCATCGGCTCCGAGACCCAGCGCCCCCTGGCGGTAGTGATTGTGGCGGGCACCCTCTCCGCGTGCGTCCTAACGCTTCTGCTGCTTCCAGTGATGTACTCCCTCTACGAGAGGTTTCTGGAGCGCCTGTCGCCTGGCTCTCTGTCTCCATCATCCTCGCTACGGCCGAAGCTCATCCAGCTCGCGGCCAGAAAGTAAGCCCCATGCTCAATCTCTTTTGTGCTCCCAAGCTCCTCAAGCAGATGAAGTACAGACCGCTGGAGGAGCCAGCCGAAGCCCCCTGCCAGCTTGGGGACTGGAGGCTCGCTACAGTCCGGAACGACGAAGCGCCGCTCGTTCTAGGCGTGAGCGAGCTGTCCCTCCTCCCGGTGCTATTCGTTGCAGATTTTTCGTCCGGTCTCGTTGCACAGCTGAGCCAGGCATTGGGCCCGGTCCTTCTCGCGATTGGCGTCACCCAGCCATTTGCCTTCGCGGAAGCTTCGGCGGTCCGGCGCGGTCGGCTTCGTAAGTGGCACCACGATGACATGGAAAGTGCGGTCCAAGATTTCGCGCGGATGGCGGCGCTTTTCCCGGATGCGAACACCTCGCCCCTCAGGGTGTCTATCTACTTGGCCAACACCCCCTTCGGGCGCCTGGGATCGCGCAGCCCTGCCAAGGTGACGCGAGATCTCTTCGCGGGCACTCACCGGCACCTGAGGCTCATCGCGGGTGAGTTCAGCCACTCTCGGAAGTAAGGGTTTCACGCAGCGTCCACATTCACGGTGCCCTGATGACCACAATCTTCTGTTCGAAGAAACTAGTCGAGAAGGTCGGCCTCGGGGGGCTAACTAGAACGGCAGCGCCAACTCGGCTCGGCAGCTGGCACGCAACACTGGTCCCGGGCAGTTCCGTACCGCTGGTTCTCGCCGTCAGCGAGCAAACCTATCTCCCCGTCCTGCTGCCGCTCGATTCACCCATGCGCTTTCTTCAGGAGCTCAGCGAGGCCGTTCGAAGAATTCTGATGGCAATGAGTATCCCGCATCTAGTCGCGTCCGGTGAGTCTGACTCTATCGCGAGCGCGCATGTCGCACATGGGGAAAGCTCAGGGGCCCTCGGTCCCATGGAGGAGTACGTTGGACTGGCGAATCTCCTCCCGGAAGCGAGTGCCCTGCCGTTCGATACATCTCTGAGGCTGGCTCAGATTCCCTTCGGTGGACTCAACATGAGGTCGGCCCAGGTCGCCACTCTTCACGTTCTGACGAGCTCACCAGGGCCTCTCGAGCCATTGCAGGCAGTGGGCCCCCGTAGAGTCAAGTAAGGCAGACAGGCCATGGAACTCTGGACCGTACACCGCACGATCGAGTGGTTGAGGTTCGTCGTGGCCGTCTATCGGCTACAATGGCGCTCTGGGGCTACTCTTCGCACGACGTTAGCCCGGAGATCCAGTCCCGCAGGAGCGCCACGGCCGTCTGGTCTACCCGCTGCGACCCCAGGGGCGGCATCCGATAGCCATCCTGCACGCTGATTCGCCGCAGGAGGACCGAGCGATCCGGGTCGCCGGGGGCGAGAATGCGTGCGTTTGGGATGCCCAAGTCGAGGCTCGGGAATCGATCGCAGATTCCAGTTTCCCCGAGCGGGACCTGGAGCCGCAGGTCAAGCCGGTCGCCCGGGCCCGCGGGCCGATGACATCCAGCGCAGTTGGCGTGGAGGTAAGAGCGCGCTCTGGAGGATAGGGACGCATCATCTTCCAGGCCGACCAGCCGACCGCTGTGAACGACCGGGCCTTCGAGCAAACCCAGCGCGTCGAGGTACTCCAACTGAATCCCATCATCGAGCTGTGCTGTCTCCAATCCCAAGGAATGGCGGGCTGCCGCCGTGTGACAGCTCATGCAGTCGGACCGGGAAGGGAAGCGCCAGCTATGGCCGCCACCCAGGTCCTTGACCCGAGCGCCCTCCACGAGACTGGCATCCTGCCCTTCGCTGTCCCACTCATAGGTAACCCCAAACCAGGCTCCTTCCTCATCGCGGGCGAGCAATCGGGTTTCGATTGGGCGGCCTTGGTCCAAGAACGACTTCACCAGAACCGTTCCGGGCGGCATCTCCCAGTTCCCGTCATCGAGCACTTCGATCTTCGCGCCGAGTGGAATCGCCATCCAGCGCTGCTTTTCGAGGCCATCGGACCACAGGGCGGACTTGACTTGATATGGGATGAGTCCCGGGTCATTGAGGCAACCGGTGACCGACAGGAGGCGCGAGGCGCCGGTGCCGTCGCTTCCGTCGCTGGGGACAATTTGGAGTATCTGTCCAGCCGCGACGTCCAGCACGTAGAGCTCGCCCTCCCCGTCCTGACCAAACGCCACGATGCTGGAACCGGTGTAGCTGAGCAGCTCCGGGCCGTCCTGCCCGAGCACCCACAGCGTGCCGTTGGAGAAGTCCCCGTACACATAGCGTCCGATAAGCTCCGGAATTGCCCGCCCCCGGTAGACGAAGCCTCCAATCACCGTCACGCCAACATCTCGTCCATAAGCGACCACCGGTTTGATGGTGGCGGGGCTGTCGCAAGGGTTGATGGCGAAACAGACGTTCCCCTCCTTGATGTTCCAACCGTAGTTGCCGCCGCGAACGACTTTGTTCACCTCTTCGAACTGCACGTGCCCCACGTCTCCGAGCCACAGCTCTCCAGTGGGAGCATCAAAACTCCAGCGGTAGGGATTACGGAAGCCGCGCGCGTAGACCTCGGGCGCGCCACCACCCTGCGCATTGGGATTGTCGGTGGGAATCGCGTAGGGGAAGCCACCATCCACATCCAACCGCAACATCTTGCCGAACAGAGAGTGAGGGTTCTGCGCGTTTCCTCGAGGGTCCCCAAACTCCTGGCCATCCCCGGTGCTCAGGTAAAGGTAGCCGTCCGCGCCGAAGGCGATGTGACCCCCGGCGTGGATGCCTTCGGGAAGCCTCTCCAGCACCAGCAACTGCTCTTCACTGTCCGCGGCGAGCGTCTCGCCACCATCGCGGGAGGTGAACCGCGACAGGACCGAGCGGAAGCCGGTTGAGCCTCCATGGCCGGTGTAGAAGACGTACGCGTGTGGCGTCGTTGGATAGTCCGGGTGGAAGGTAAAGCCCCACGCCCCCATCTCGCCCTTGATTGGGAGGATCCGATCGCTCAGGTCCAGCACCTCGCGCCTGGTTGTCGTTAGCGCCCGTGGCTCGATGCTTACGACGCGACCGGTAATCTCGAGGACGTAGAGGCGCTCCGGATGGGCGGGCGTCCAGTGAAGGTTGACCGGGAAGTCAAACGAGCGGGGAGCGGTAACCTGCTTGAGCTTCACCCGCTCTCGCACGACCCGCTTCGGGGCCCGGCAGGTTGGAGCCAACCGGTCGGGAGGGATGATGCTTCCATGCGGTGGAAGGTCGCTGCCGTCAAGACTAGTGGGAAAGCTACTACCGCTGCAGGCGGTCAGCAGAGCGCAGGCTACGACCCATGCTCGACCAGTGGGAGCCCTTCTCAAAGCGCTACCTCTCCTTCAAGAGTGAGTGGAGGCCTCGGCCTCAGCTGCAGTGAGTGCTGCGCCTTGGGGAGGCTTGGTGGGAAGGACAGCCCGACCCAGCCCGTATGAGAGAACGGCGGCGGCCCCCGAACCAACGAGAATGCCGACCTTGGCGGTCTCCAGGTTCGCTCCCGCCGGGAAAGCGAGAGCGGCGATGAAGATGGACATCGTGAAGCCGATTCCGGCAACCACTCCCACAACGGCCACTTGTGGCCACGTGATACCCCGGGGCAAGGCGGCAATCCCCAGCCGGGTCGCTATCCAGGACAATCCGAGAACACCCACTGGCTTGCCAAGGACGAGTCCGCCAATCACTCCCAGGAAGACCATCAAGGGAACGCCCGAGAACGATGCCTCGCCGAGGGAGACCCCTGCATTGGCGAGAGCGAACAGCGGCATGGCTCCGAAGGCCACCGACCCGTGTAGTGAATGCTGAAGGCGCTCTAGCGGGGACACCGCTTCACGCTGCGCCACCCCCAAGGGCTGCAGATGTTCCAGCAGTCGGTGCTCATCCCCGCCGTCGTGGTCTCGGACCGCCGCCACGCTGGCATCGGCCTGCTCGATGAACCTCTCTCTCCCGAACCACGCCTGAACCGGCGTCATGAGTCCCACCGCGACACCTGCGATAGTGGGATGGATGCCCGCGGCGTACGCGCCCGCCCAGACGACCACGGCGGGCGGCACGTACGCCCAGGGGCTCCGAAGCCCCATCCACTGCATCGCGAGGATTGCGAGGAGGCCCGCCCCAAGGACGACGAAGCCCAGTGGCGCCAGGCCTGACGAGTAGAAGATGGCGATGACCAGAATCGCGCCGACGTCGTCGATGACCGCCAGGGAAAGGAGAAGAATTCGAAGCGCCGGCGGGACACGATTGCCCAGCAACGCCAGAACCCCCACCGCGAACGCAATGTCGGTGGCCATCGGGACGCCCCAGCCACTGGAGGACTCTCGGCCCAGGTTTAGAGTGATGAAGATGAGCGCCGGAATCAACATGCCACCCAGAGCAGCCGCCAGCGGGAGCGCGGCCCGCCGCAGCTCACTCAGCTCACCCCGATGGATTTCTCGCCGTATCTCCAGGCCGACGACGAAGAAGAAGATCGTCATCACCCCGTCGTTGATCCAGAAATGAAGGTCCCGTTCGAAGGAGAAGGGGCCGAACCTCACTCCGAGCGGCAGGTGCCACAAAGCGCTGTAGCTCCCGCGCCAGGGTGAGTTCGCCCAGATGAGCGCGATCGCGGCACTCGCGAGAAGAAGGATTCCACTCGCCGCTTCAACCTGAAGAAAGCGCTCGACCGGAGCAAGGGCGCCCCGCACCAGCCTACGAACAGGACGCAAGCTGCCAGGGGGCCCACCGCGTCGAAGTGCCGAAGATGCCATACCACTCCCTCAGAGCAGTGATGGCTGGCGGCCCGACCAAGCCTGAACCCTGCGGCAGTGACCGCCGCACCCGTTGAATATTAGCTCAGATTAGTCCTCAAACAAGCGTGAGCCGAGCATTGGTTTCGAGGTCGACGGAGAGCGGCGCCGAGGGCACACGCGTAGCCGCACTGGTGGTTGGCGACGTTGTGTTCATCAGCTCTGCTCGCTTCCGGTTTCCTGGGTTGGGTCG
>JBGTHI010000803.1:0-1707 GCA_041746295.1 Myxococcaceae bacterium | reverse complement strand
GGACCTGAGCGGTGACTCGGACGATCGGACCTATTCCGGGTCCGCCCGGCGGCGGTCCATCAGTTCGTCCCACCTCGGATTTTGCGGTCCACCTTCCGGGCGGGCCTCACGTAGCCGGGTGACCCGCTCGTCGTCGGCGCCCACGATCTCGCTCAGCCAGGCGATCGCCTCGTTCACATCGGGGCCGCCGAGGGCCAGCATCGAGCTGATGTCCACCCAGTCCTTCCCCCGGTTGAACAGCGCCTTGAAGATCGTGAGATCCGTCGCGGACAGGATGGGAATGCTGGTGCCGCCAAGGTCCATCGGCACGACGCGGGCGGCGACGATCTGGTGGAGTAGGTGCTGAGGGAAGAACAGGTCGATCGGTGTGCGGCCCCACCACAGCCGGACCTGTCCGTCGCGCCGGACCCGCGTCACGTCCTTGGCATCGTGGGTTACTCCGGCGGGCAGCGCCGCCAACACCGTAAAGGCGTCCTCGGTGGGTGCGCTGATGTTCACGTCGATGTCCGCTGTCGCCCGTGGGTACTGGACGTGGAACGCGAGGGCGAGCGCGCCGCCGAAAGCGTGCTCGATCCCGCCGGCGTCGAGCGCCTCATGGATGGCCAGGACCTTGTCCACGATTCCCGGCTCGGTCATCGGCGGGTGAGCTCCGCCCACGTCGGCGGTCCCTCGGGGTCAATCGGCCGGAACGGCAAGCGATCGGACAGCTCGAGGACGTCCTCCAGTTCTTGCTGACGCCGCTCGTGCCATGAGGCGCGCACGTCGATCTGCATCTCCAGGCCCGCGGCGGCGGCCAGACGCTCCAGTTGGCGCAGGCTTGGGTTCCGATGACCGTGGAGGTACTCGCTGACCGAGGCTCGGGACATTCCGGCGTGGCCGGACAGCTCGGTGATGGTCCACCCGCTCTGCTCGAGGATGCGGCGGACGACGGCTGGGCTCATCGGCTTAGTGTACGAGATCTCATACGGCGATGCGTCAGGTTGTGGGGGTCTCGGTTTTGGCGGTGAGGTCGGCGGAGGACGCGAACGGCTTGGCGCTCGTGAACAGCGTCCCTATGAAGGACCGAGCAGATGCCGGATGGCTCTCGGGCTGACCTGCAGATCGTGGGCCAGCTCGTTGATGTCCCTGCCCCGCGCCAACGCCTCGATCAGCCACTCCCGTTCGCGGGCAACGGCTTGCAGGCCGGCCGCGTGCGTTCGGGCCACCGCGCGGGCAGCCTCGATCCGCGGGGGGAGATCGGTCGGCTCCGTGAACACTGGCTCATCGAAGCAGCGATCGGAGATCGACTCCCCGCATTCAGGAAACTCTGGACGAGGAACCGAGGTGAGGAAGCTCATCCGGCGCGATTTCGCGAATCACGGTGTGCTCCTCACCGAGGTAGACCTCTTCGCCGGTGAGCAAACCGGAGCCGGGATCGAGCGGCCACACGATCAGCGACTTGTAGGTGACGTGGTACCAGTGCCCGGCGAGGACCTCGGCCGACACCCGCCCGACGAGATCGGCGCCGTCGAGCACGTGGTGGATGACGCCTTCGGTGATGACGGTCGCGGCGTCGGCGACGACGCGGTCGAGCACGTAGTCCAGGCGGTTTTTCCCGCTGCCGACGAGAGCGTCGTAGAAGCCGCGGACCCCGGTGACGCCGGACAGGACGGTCCGCGACGTGCCGACGCCCCAGAACCGGTACGTGGGCTCGGGCACCAGCGTCGC
>JBGTHI010000802.1:0-4241 GCA_041746295.1 Myxococcaceae bacterium | reverse complement strand
TGGCGCATCGACGCCGGATTAGTGCTCAAGGCACTGAAGTCCAAATTTGAGATCGAGGAGGCTCCGGAGAGCGCCAACTCGACCGCGCTGTCGAGGGTTTTGAATGTCCTCGCGCCTCTGTTCACTTCGAACGTGCTGACGTGTCGGACGCCCTTTCGGAGTACACCCTGGAGCACAATGGGCGTCGCTGCCGGATAGGCGATCGTCATCGCTTCAGCCATCGAGGCGGTGGCCGCGAAAGTCGCCATGACATCGATACTATCGCCGAGCGCATCCAGCTCCCGCCGGGAGATCATGTTTGGCCGGGCCAGTCCCATCCTCCGAAGGACCCGCGCCGTTTCAGCAGGATTGTTCGTTACGAAGTAGACGCTTCCCTGAAGGTCCGACACCCGGCCTAAAAGCTCAGAAAGCCCCGGAACCCTTCCATTCCTGGACATGGCTGCTAACAGAGCGCCATCAATGAGCACTCCCGCTGGGAGCGCTGCAGCGGCATCGCGCCGGCGGAGGCGTGAGCGTTCGCGAACCGCGTCCAATACGAAAGTCAGTGTTTCGCTCTGCTCGGGAGCGACGCTATGTGCCAGCGCTCCCACACTCGTGCCCGTGGAGCGGAGTAGCTCAGCAGTATCAGCTTGAAGGAATCTCAGCTCCTCCGCCACCGCCTTGGTCACGGCCGCGCGGACCTCCTTAAGCACGAGCCGCTGAGTAGGTGCCACCGAGGGATGGGCTCCGTGCGCGTCCACTTCCGCGCTGACGAGAAGCTCGACCATCTGATCGAGTAGGGTGTTCAGGGCATCCAACCCGGATCGCGCGCTCGCCTCTCTCAATGCCGGCCCTTGCCCGGTCAATTTCGGCTTACCGCGAGCCTCCGCCAGAAGAGCGTCAGGGACAATCCCGTCGCCAAGAACGACCGCGCGCCCCGAAGGAGATAGATGGGGCGTGAGCTCCAAGCCGAAGCTTTGAAGAGGGGACGTGACGAGCAGTCCCTCTTGGTCGAGCAGGGTCCGGAACACCCTGATTAGCGGCCGAACCATGTAGTCGATAAAGAAGAGCAGAGGTGCTTGGTTTCGGTCTCGCCGGTAACGGACCAGGTTAGACAGCAAGGCTTGGTCGCTGCCTAGCAGGGTCTTCAACGACAGCGTAGACGTTCCCGGCCCTTCAGAATGCGGCGGGTAAGGTGAGAGCGCGCTCTCCCTAGCCACAGATAAGAAGGTTCGGAGGTGAGGTTGTTTTTCCAGCAGTGTGCTGACTTGGTTCAGAGCGTTACTTCCGAGCTCGGTTCGAGGGCCTGTGCCTTGCACTGAATATTCGAAGGAGAGGGCCAAAGGTCGGGTGGGTTGTAACCCGAGGACGTCTAGGCGTGAGAGGAGCCGAAGATAGTCACCCAACGTCGCATTGCCCAGCGGGATTTCGACGTCAGCGTATGCGAGCACCGCGTCGCCCAGCTTCTCTCCGGGACGAACCTCGGCCGCATAGCCGCCAGTCGCCAACAGTGCATTGGCTTCTTCGAGAGACAGTTCTCGCGAAAGGTCTTGAAGCTGAAATCGTGCGCTTTCCAGAGGGATAGCGGTGCCACTAACCGAGCCAGAGCGTCGCACGCGATCCCAGTCCAGCTGCGCCACGTCCCTTCCAATCCGCGAGGTGTCCACGCGAAGCGGTGGGAGCCCGCTGGGATTGATGAGCTCATCAGGGGAAAACAGGCCCGAACCTTTCTGTTGAGCTTGCGCATGCTCCCGAATGGCTCTCCTAGGTGGAAGCTGAGGCATCGACTCGGGCGCCGAAATTCCGAGGATGGTCAGCCCATTGGTGATGACAATCTGCGCTGCTCGAGCCAGGACCAACCGGGTACGGCGTACGTCAGCGTCCTCCTCCTGACTTATCGGACACTTTTCATACCAAGCGTGCACCGCCTTCGCGGTAGATTGAAGGTAAGAGGTAAGGCGATGGGGCTCGAGCCCAAGCGCAGCCTCCCCTACCACCGCTTGAAAGTTTCCCAGCGCGCGGGCAAGCGCAGCGGCTTCAGGGGTTGTCAGTGCCTCTGTCATCAAACCGTCGGCGGTGAGTGATTCTGGATCCACTCCCACTTTCCGAAAGATGCTGTGTATTCGGGCGTTCGCCATCTGGATATAAAAGACGGGGTTCCCAGCGTCCGGAGCTTCAATCTCTCTTACGTCCAAGCTCAGCTGGGCATTACGTTTCGTGGCGAGAAGCATGTATCGCAGCGAGTCGTGGCCTGTCTGCTCGACCAATTTCCCCAGCGTCACAGGCTCCCCACCGCGCTTTGACACCTTGACCTCTCGACCATCTCGAAAGACGGTGACCATCTGGTGGAGGACGTATTCGGGTGGGAGCCGTTCATGGCCGATCTCCGGATCGACGGCCTTGAGCCCAGCCAGAACGCGAGAGGTTACCCCGTGGTGGTCCGCCCCCATGATATTGATGATTCGTTCAAAGCCGCGCTTGTACTTCGTCAGATGATAGGCAATATCTGGAACGAAGTAAGTATAGCAGCCCTCCTTTTTACGGATGACCCTGTCTTTGGTATCACCCAGTACGGTCGCTCGGAGCCAAAGCGCGCCGTCCTTCTCGTAGGTGACGCCAGCTTCAATGAGCTTCTGTACGGTCTGCTCGACCAGGCCGTCATCGTAGAGCGATGATTCGAGGTAATAACTGTCGAAGGCGACGCCGAATGCCCCAAGATCCCTTTTCTGCCGGAGCTGCAGCTCAGCCACGGCGAGTTGGCGAATCGCCTGTAAGTCACAACCCGCCGGATCGTCCGGGTGCTGCTCGATGTAGTTTTTTGCGAGCTCTCTGAGGTAGTCACCCGGGTAACCTCCCTCGGGAAGCTCGCAGGGATCTCCTTGTCGAAGTTCCGAGACTCGGGCTTGGACGCTGAGGGTGAGTCTCTCTATCTGCCGTCCCGCATCGTTGCAGTAAAATTCACGTGTTACATTGAACCCGACCCAATCGAGCAATCGGCTGATAACGTCGCCAAGAGCTGCTTGACGGGCGTGGCCGACATGAAGGAGCCCAGTAGGATTGGCCGATACAAATTCCACCAGCGTCGGTTTACGTTGGCCAACCTGCGTCCGTCCGAAGTCTTCCCCCTGGGTGAGGATGCTCTGGAGTAGTATCAGCACTGCTTCGGGTGTTCGACGGCAGTTCAAGTGTCCATCGACGACCTCAACCTCCATCCCCGATTTCGAGACATGCGTGCGCAGTTGAGCGGCGAGCTCGGTCGCTATCTCACCAGGTTCTTTTCCCAATTGTGGAGCGAGCTTCATAGCAATGCTACTTGTCCAGTCACCATGGTCGAGATGAGTAGGACGGGTGAAACCCAAATCAGGCGGACATTCCACGCCGGTGCCAGCAATCACAGCTCTTAGAGCGGCCTCGACGCTCGGCGTGGGATCCACCGCGAGCTCATTCCGTCTCCGCCTTCCTTGGGTCCCTGCTCTCCGCCCGGGTGCCCCATCATGAGGTTTCGAAGCACTGACAGACGCTCTTGTAACCATGACTGTACCCGTCGCCACCCTTGCACACTGGTGCGGCGGGCGGAGCAGTAGCGCAGAGCGTGGGAGATGTAAACACGGTGACCAGCGTCACGGCAGCGGAATGGTCCGCGCGAAGCGCCGATGCCGATCACACCAATGGAAAGGGCTCACCTTCTATAGCCGGCTTACGGGATGGCGCCGATTCTCCGGGTCTCTAGCTGCGGACCCGGATCTGGCGTACCACGCCACGGGTCGCCAGGCGCGCGGCCTCGCGGATCGGAGCAGTATGCGTCCGGAGCTCTTCCGACGTATTTGGTGGAGAGCCGGTGAGATTGGTCAGCGCCTGTTGGAGGGCAGCTTTTTGCTCCACCGCGTCCGTCAAGAGGGCCTCAAGGTGCGCCTTCAGAAGCGCCCGTCGCGCCGTAACGTCTTGCGTTCCGCCCTCTCGTAACAGACGAAGCGTCAGGCGCCGCTGGACGCCCTGAGCATCGTCTCGGGAAGTCACTTCCCCACTCACGAATACTCCCGGTTGTAGATAGGTGGAGTCCGGCGGATCTCCGAAAGACCACCATTTGTCACCTCCCAGGCCTTGATCCCGCAGCGCGCCTCTGCAAGCTGCTTCTACCCTGTCGAAGGTTTTAATACCGAACTCGACAAGAGAACGCACTCGACCAATCCCAGACTCAAAGCCAAGCGACCCAAAGCCCTCGGGTGCGAAACTTCCAACTTCCTGCTGCAACCGTTCCTCCC
>JBGTHI010000801.1:0-6552 GCA_041746295.1 Myxococcaceae bacterium | reverse complement strand
CTGGGCGCGGGCGTCGCCGGCCTCCAGGCCATCGCCACCGCGAGACGGTTGGGCGGCGTGGTCTCGGCTTTCGACGTGCGTCCGGCCGCCAAAGAGCAAGTGCTCAGCCTGGGCGCGACGTTTGTCGCCGGCGAGCAGGTGAGCCAGGGCGCCGAGGACAAGGGCGGCTACGCCAAGGCCCAGTCGGACGAGCAGCAGAGGGCGACCACGGCGGCGCTGGAGAAGCACATCAAGGATATGGACCTCGCGATCAGCACCGCGCTGATCCCCGGCCGCCTTGCGCCGCGATTGATCACCGAGGGGATGGTGCGGTCGATGCGCCCGGGCAGCGTGATCGTAGACCTGGCCGCCGAGGCGGGCGGCAACTGCGAGGTGACCCAACCCGGCAAGACGGTGGAGGTGGGCGGGGTCTGGGTGATGGGGCCACTGAACATCGCCGCGACAGTTCCGTTTCACGCCAGCCAGATGTTCAGCAAGAACGTCCTGACCCTCCTCCAGCACATGCTCAAGGATGGGCAGATCACCCCCAAGCTGGACGACGAGATCGTCAAGGCGATGGCGGTCGCGCACGGCGGCCAGATCGTCAATCCCAACTAACCGGCCTCTTCTAAAGGAACGCGGATGAGCGCAATCGGCCTGATTCAGATTTACGTCTTCGTGCTGGCGGGCTTCGTCGGATACCAGGTGATAACCCGCGTCCCGCCGCTGCTTCACACGCCGCTGATGTCGGCCACCAACGCCATCTCCGGCATCTCGTTGGTCGGCTCGCTGGTGGCGGCCGGGTCGGATCATGGACGGATGAGCACCATCTTAGGCTTCATCGCCGTCGTCGCCGCGACCATCAACGTGGTCGGCGGATTCCTGATTACCGACCGGATGTTGAAGATGTTCAAGGGAGCGGCGAAGCCGGCGGCCTCTTCCCAAGGAGTTAAGCAGTGATTCGCCAGTACCTCGTAGAGGGGTCGTACCTCGCCGCGTCGGTGCTGTTCATCCTGGGGCTCAAGAGCCTCACCCGTCCCGAGCAGGCCCGACGCGGCATCCAGCAGGCGATGATCGGCATGCTGCTGGCCGTTGTGGGCACCCTGCTCCATCAGGAGATCGTCCGGTACGAGTGGATCCTGGCGGGTCTCGCGCTGGGCACCGCAATTGGCTACCCGCTGGGCATGTTCGTGCCGATGACCGCGATGCCCCAGCGGATCGCCATCTCGCACATGTTCGGCGCATTGGCCGCCACCCTGGTCGGCATCGTGGAGTTTTCCCAGCACGGCGCGCACCTATCGGCCGGCGCGATGGCGGCGGTCGGCTTCGAGGTGCTGTTCGGCTCGCTGACCATCACCGGAAGCTTCATGGCTTTTGGAAAACTCCAAGAATTGATCACCGGCAAGCCCATCACCTTCAGGGGTCAGAACGCGGTGAACATGACCCTGTTCGCGGTGACCTTGGGGCTCTTTGTTTATTTGATCTTCAACCCGGGGGCGACCGGGCTGTTTTACCTGATGATCGCCTTGGCGTTGGTGATCGGCGTCACCATGGTTCTGCCGATCGGCGGGGCCGACATGCCGGTGGTTGTTTCGCTCCTCAACTCCTACGCGGGCCTGGCCTCATCGGCGACCGGCTTCGCGATCGGCAACAACGTGCTGATCATCTGCGGCGCGTTGGACGGCGCTTCGGGCTTCCTGCTCTCCATCTTGATGAGCAAGGCAATGAACCGGTCGTTCTCGAACGTGCTGTTCGGCGCCTTCGGAAGCGGTCCGGCGGCCGGGGCGGCCAAGAAGTCGGCGGAGGGGCTGACGGTCCGCTCCACCACCGTGGAGGACGCGGCGATGCAGCTGGCCTACGCCCGTTCGGTGATTGTTGTCCCCGGCTACGGCCTCGCGGTGGCCCAGGCGCAGCATCAAGTCCGCGAGCTCGCGGAGCTGATCGAGAAGAAGGGCGGCGAAGTGAAGTACGCCATCCACCCGGTTGCCGGCCGGATGCCGGGCCACATGAACGTGCTGCTGGCCGAGGCCAACGTGCCCTATGACCGGCTGTACGACATGGACGAGATCAACGGCGAGTTTGAGCGGGCCGATGTGGCGCTGGTGATCGGGGCCAACGACGTGGTCAACCCGGCCGCCCGCAACGACCCGTCCAGCCCGATCCATGGGATGCCGATCCTCAACGTGGACCAGGCCAAGAACGTGATCGTGATGAAGCGAGGAATGAGCCCCGGCTTCGCCGGCATCGAGAACGAGCTATTCTACAACGAGAAGACTTCGATGCTGTTCGGTGACGCGAAGAGCTCGCTCTCCAAGCTGGTGACCGAGGTCAAGAACGTCTAAACGTGCGACGTGCGCCGCGCATGCCGCCGGATCTCCCGCACCATCCAAGCTGCGGACAGCCCCAGCCCCCCCAGCCAGCCCAACCACGGGATGAAGTCGGGAATCGCATCGACCGGCCACGCCGCGTAGAGCACCGCGGCCAGCCCCAGCAGCTTACGCCAGGCCGCTACCCGGGGATCGCGGAAGTAACCCAGCACCTGGCCCGGAAAGCCCGGCAGGTCACGGATCTCGGCGCGGTTCGTGTTCATACCCTCAATTTAGTCAGCTGCTGCGAATGCGCACCAGCGGCCCGATGGCGGGACCATGGCGGTGCAGCCGACGCCCGGTGCCGGGTTGCGGTTCAAGATCCTGTTTCCGGCGGCGGCTGCGGCGGCATAGAGAACCGGATCGCTAGAACGACATTTCCTCCAGCTCGGTCACGCCAAAGAACCGGCGGGTGAAGTCCGCCGCCCGAGAGGCATCGAACCCCTTACACGTATAGATGACGGCCGAGAGGAACTTGGCGTTCTCCCAGACGTAGATGGAGATGCCCGAGTCGATCAGGGCCACGAAGCCATCGTAGCCCTGGTTCTCCGACCTTCCTTCTCCGCCAGGAGAGTAAACGACCGGGTCCGTGTAGATACGGAGTCCCAGCTCTGAGGGAAGCTCACGGAGGTAGCGCTCGACGTCCGATTTCAGGACGCTTTTGGTGTAGTTCGCCTCGATCAGGAGGCGCTGGCGGAAAACCTGTGGCGCAAGGTTCTTCATCTGCTCCTCCTGCCAGCTCCTACTCCTCGTCGTCCGGCGGCGTCGGCACATCCGGCACGATCGGCGCAATCTTCTCCGGCGCATCGACCGCTTCGGCCAAAGCAACCGCGGAGGCTGCCTCGGCGTCGACCGCGCCCTCCTCCAGCGCCTGGTCGGTCTCCGGCGTCGCGTCGGGCAGCTTGGACAACCCGGCCACCCGCTCGCCTTCGCTCTCCAGGCTGATCAACCGAACGCCCTGGGTGTTCCGGCCAATCACCGAGATCTGATTCACCTTCATGCGGATCATCATCCCCCCGTTGGTGATCATCATCACCTCATCCTCGTCGTGGGCCTGGACGATCCCCACCACCTTGCCGTTCCGCTCGGTGGTCTTGATGTCGATGATCCCCTTTCCGCCGCGCCCCTGGACCCTGTACTCCGACTCGGCCGTCCGCTTCCCGTAGCCGTTCTCGGTCACGGTCAGGATGGTGGTGTCCTTCTCCACCACGTCGGCGCCGACCACCTCGTCCCCCTCCTCCAGGGTGATCCCCTTCACGCCGTAGGCGGTTCGGCCCATTGAGCGGACCTCCGTCTCGGAGAAGCGGATGCTCATTCCATTGGCGGTGGCCAACAGGACATCCTTGGTGCCGTCGGTGATCCGGGCCGCCACCAGGGCGTCACCCTCCTCGATCCCCAGCGCGATGATCCCCGCGGAGCGGACATTGGAGAAGGCGGTCAAGTCGGTCCGCTTCACCACGCCCCGCTTGGTGACAAAGAAGACGAAGCAGCTCTCGCTGAACTCCTTGGTGGCCAGCGTCACCGCCAGCTTCTCGTTCTCCGCCAGCTCCACCAGATTGATGATCGGCTTGCCGCGCGAGGTCCGGCTCCCAGCCGGAATCTCATGTACCTTGAGCCAATACAGCTTGCCCTTGTTGGTGATCGGCATGAGATACGCGTGGGTTGACGCGACAAACAGGTCGGTAACGAAATCGTCTTCCTTGGTGGTGGCCCCGGTCTTTCCCCGCCCACCCCGGTTCTGCGCCCGGTACTCGGTTAGCGCATTCCGCTTCACGTAGCCCGTGTGCGAGAGCGTGACCACCATCGGCTCTTCAGCGATCAGATCCTCGCGGGTCAGCTCGTCCACGGCGCCGATGATCTCGGTCCGGCGCGCATCGCCGAACTGCTCTCGGATCTCCCGGAGCTCGGTCCTGATCACGTTCAGCAGCGACGACTCGTTGGCCAGGATGTCCCGCAGCCGCAGCACATCGCGGGTCAGCGCGATCAGCTCGTTGAACAGCTCCTCGCGCTGCATACCGGTCAACCGCTGGAGCCGCATCTCGAGGATGTTCTTGGCCTGCTCCTCGGAGAAGCCCCTTCCTTCGTACTTGTCGACAATGCTCTCGAACGACCCTTCTTGGCCCTGCGCCCGGACCACCAGCGCATTCATCTGCGCCCGCGCCTTGGCCAGATCCAGCCTGGGCAGCTCCTTGAAGGTGGGGTGCTCGTAGAGCGCGGCAGACAGGATGTGGGTCAGACCCCAGCGCGCCATCTCAACATCGGCGGACCGGCGGATCACCGTCACCACCTGGTCGATGATGTCCAAAGCGACCAGCAGACCCTCGACAATGTGGAGCCGAGCCTCGGCCTTGCGCAGCTCGAATCGGCTGCGGCGGGTGACCACCTCGCGCCGGTGGCCAAGAAACCGCTCCAGCATCTGCTTCAGGGTCAAGACTCGCGGCTGGCCGCCGTCGATCGCCAGCAGGATCCCGCCAAAGGTCATCTGCAGGGGGGTGTTGGCGAAGAGGTTGTTCAGCACCACGCCGCTCAGGGCGTCGCGCTTGAGATCGACTACCACCCGGAAGCCCTCCCGGTCCGACTCGTCCCGGATGTCGCTGATCCCCTCCAGCCGCTTGTCGCGGACCAGCTCGGCGATCCGCTCAACCAGCCGGGCTCGGTTCACCTGGTAGGGGATCTCGGTGACTACGATGCTCTCGCGATCGTTCTTCTTGTTCACTTCGATCTCGGTGCGCGCACGCATCGTGATCTGTCCGCGGCCGGTCTCGTAGAGCCTGCGGATCCCCTCGCGCCCGCTGATGAAGGCGGCGGTGGGGAAGTCAGGTCCCGGGATGAGCTTCATCAGATCCGCCACCGTGGCCGCGGGCGTGTCGATGAGATGCAGGGTGGCGTCCAGCACCTCGTTCATATTGTGCGGCGGGATGTTGGTGGCCATGCCCACCGCGATGCCCGACGAGCCGTTGACCAGCAGATTGGGGAAGCGCGTGGGAAGGACAAACGGCTCTTCGGTGTGGCCGTCGAAGTTGGGCACGAAGTCGACCGTGTCCTTCTCGATGTCGGCCAACATCTTCTCGGCCAACGCGGTCATCCGGCTCTCGGTATAGCGGTAGGCTGCCGCCGGATCGCCGTCCACCGAGCCGAAGTTCCCCTGCCCATCCACCAGGAGGTAGCGAAGGTTCCACGGCTGGGCTAACCGGACCAGGGCGTCGTAGACCGACGCATCGCCGTGTGGATGGTACTTCTTGAGCACCTCACCGACCACGCCGGCGCACTTTGAATACCGCCGGTTGTGCAGCAGCCCTTCGTCGTGCATTGCAAAGAGGATGCGGCGGTGGACCGGCTTCAGCCCGTCGCGGACCTCCGGCAGCGCGCGCCCGACAATCACCGACATCGAGTAGTCGAGATACGACCGGCGCATCTCGTCTTCGATGTTGACCGGCTGGAGATTGCCGGCGTTCCCGCCGCCCCCGAGACCGGACACCGGGGGGACAGGCGGAGGAGGCACAGAAATGTCGTCAGCCATGCAACCCTTTAGCGCGTTTTAGAGGGAGATCGGCCGGTTCTTTTCATCCACGAAGACCACTTTCGGCCGCCAGGCCACCGCCTCCGCCTGCTCCATGTCAGCGAAGGTCGCGATGATCACCAGATCCCCCGGCTGGTTCAGATGGGGATGGGCCGCAGCGCCGTTGATGCAGATCGCGCCGCTGCCGGCCGGAGCCTCCAGCGCGTAGGTCTCCAGCCGAGTCCCGCGCGTGATGTTCCAGATGGCCACCTTTTCGAACGGAAGGATGTCCGCCTCGCGAAGGAGGTTGGTATCGACGGTGACCGACCCCTCGTAGTTGAGGTTGGCTTCGGTTACGGTTGCCCGATGGATTTTGGACTTGAATAGAATGCGTCTCACCCGCAGAAAGTAACGTCCGCGGGTCCCCCGACGCAAACCGCATTAAGAGAGGACATGGCGAAGCAGGAACCCTGGCATCAGGCGATCGTTCAGCAGACCCGCCCGGCGACCGGCGAGCTCCAAATCCTAGTGCTCGACGTGGGCTCCTCGGGCCTGGCCTCGCGCTACGCCCAGCCGGGACAGTACATCCGGGCTTCAGCCGACGGCGTGGGAGAAGGAACCTTCGCCATCGCCTCCCACCCCAAGGGCGCCTCGCGCTTCGAGCTGTTGGTGAAGCGGGGATCGCCCGCCGCCGACGCCCTGCTCGCC
>JBGTHI010000800.1:0-1668 GCA_041746295.1 Myxococcaceae bacterium | reverse complement strand
CTGCACCAGGGATGTTGAAGCATTCGTCGGAAACATTCGCGAGTAAGGTGTATTGCAAAAGTTCCGATCCGGCTCGCGCCCGCTCCTCCAGAAATCGCTTGCTCCGGCATGTGCAGTAAAAGTGAGCGGCCAGCACACTTTCATCCAGGCAATCCGTCCAAACTTACTGCGCTTCCTCAAGCATATCGGGTGCGACATCGCCATAGGAACTCAGATCAAGCTCCTGCGCGTCAAGCGACGGTGGATTTCGAGATCTTCCGCGCCGACCTCAAGGCCTCGCTGGAGCTGCGGGATCGCTCGAAGGGCGGCCGGCCAGCTTTCGATGCGGTGCTGAAGTTCCGCATGCTCATGCTGCAGGCGATGCACGGGCTGTCGCTTGCGCAAACCGAATACCTTGTTGCCGACCGACTGAGCTGGATGCGCTTCTGCGGGCTCGGCCCGGCGACGCTGTGCCGGACGCGAACACGCTCTGGGACTTCCGCGAGGGGGCGCCCCGGCCGCGCCACTGAGCGACTTGAGAAGGGATCCTCAAAGGAGGCGTGATCGTCTGATCGTCCCGCGCACCGACTGATCTTCGGCACCACCGGCAAGGCTCCATCGGGGCTGCAGAGGTCGTCGTCGGGCGCACTGCGGCAGGTCGGCTGTCAAGCAGATCGCCGGTGCGCCGAGCGCCGAGCGCCGAGCGCCGACCGTCAGACAGCGCGCGACGCTCTGACAACAGAGCTGCGCGCCGAGATGGCGACGATCGAGCAGATCTACTAATACTGGCTCGATCTCAAGCAGGTCTAGCGCGAGCACCGTGCCTCGTTCTCGCTCGACGTCGAGCTCCCGGAAAAGAACCCCTTCGCGCGCGGGGCCAGGGCGCCAGCGGCCTGAGGCTTGCGGACGCGCCGCCCGGCGGGCATTCTTCGGTCGATTGGCCGGGCACGCCGCCCGGCCACATGGCGGAGCCGAATCGAACTATGCAGCCGCACCCCGACTTCGCGGGCCGCACCATCCCGTGCGAGACGGAGGTAGGAGGCCTCCGGCTCCGCACCCTCTGCCGCGACGACGTTGAGGAGGACTTCCGCGCTGTGATGGCGACGGCCGCCCGGCTCCGGCGCCTGTCAGCCGGGTACGGCGGGAGTTGGCCCGAGGGGCTGACGCTCGATAGGAACTTCCTGGACCTCGCCTGGCACGAGCGGGAGTTCTCGGCGCGGCGATCGTTCGCCTGGACGATCCGTGAGGGCGGAGCATATCTCGGTTGCGCCTACCTGATGCCGCGCTGGGAGCCCGGCACGGCGAACGCTGTCCACTGGTTCCGCGAGGGCGAGGAGGCGCGGAGCGCGGCCTTCGGCCCCGCCTTTCACGCCTGGGTGTCGGCGCCGCCCTTCCCGTCCCTCGCGCTCCGCACCTTCGGGAGCCCCTGAGACGCGCCCCGCGCACCTGCGGCGGATATTCCGGGGCCGGACGGCTGAGGCTGGCCGATCGACACACAGAAGGTCCTGCTCGAGACGCTCATGCCGGAGGCTGTCGCGCCGGTTCCGGCGCGGACCCTGAAGCCGGTGTTTGCGATCTGCGGCGAGCGTGAGCTCCAAGAGACCGAGCCAAGGGTTTCGAGGGTCCGCATGGTGGGCAGCTACGAGGAAATCAGCGTCTGCAACCGTCGAAGCCATAGGCCCCGGCGTC
>JBGTHI010000799.1:0-5675 GCA_041746295.1 Myxococcaceae bacterium | reverse complement strand
AATCGGAAAAAGAGGGCGTGGCTGATGGCGGCGCCGCGGCTGCGGGTCCGGCCGGGCCGGCGCTGGTCGCGCAACAGGCTTCGGCGGACAGCATCCTGGTGGGAGTCGACACCTCCCTGACTGGAGGCGAGGCAACCTTCGGCCTCTCCACCCGCGAAGGGATTGAGCTGGCCTTTCGCGAGCTCAACGCCGGTGGCGGGGTCAGAGGAAAGAAGCTGGCGACGCGGATCTATGACAACCAGGGGCGGCCGGAAGAGGCGGCCAATGCGATGACCCGCCTGCTCAATCAGGACAAGGTGGTGCTGGTCATAGGCGATGTGGCCTCATCCAACTCGCTGGCGATGGCGCCCAAGGCACAGGCGGCCCAGGTGCCGATGATCAGCCCCTCTTCCACCAATCCCAAGGTGACCGAAGTCGGTGACTACATCTTTCGGGTCTGCTTCATCGACCCGTTCCAGGGCTTCGCGATGGCCAAGTACGCCCGCGAGACGCTCAAGGTTGGGCGGGTGGTGGTGCTCAAGGATCAGAAGAGCGACTACTCGCTGGGCCTGACCGATGTCTTCACTCGCAAGTTCACCGAGCTGGGTGGCAAGGTGCTCGCCTCCGAGGCCTACTCCAAGGGTGACACCGACTTCCGCGCTCAGCTGACCGCGATCAAGAAGCTCAAGCCGGAAGCGATCTACGTTCCGGGCTACTACACCGACGTCGGGCTGATAGCCCGTCAGGCCCGGGAGCTGGGGCTGCGCGTTCCGCTGCTGGGCGGAGACGGTTGGGACTCGGAGAAGCTGTTCGAGCTGGGCGGGAGCGCGCTGGAGGGCAGCTTCTTCACCAACCACTACGCGCTGGATAACCCCACGCCCCAGGCGCAGAAATTCGTGGCCGACTACAAGCAGGCCTTCCGCCACATGCCGGATGCACTGGCGGCGCTGGCCTACGATGCCGCGCGCCTTGCCGCTGATGCGATGGTCCGATCGCCCGATCTGTCAGGGCCGGCGCTGCGCGACGCGATCGCCGCCACCAAGGACTTTCCGGGGGTAGCGGGGAAGATCAACCTCGACGGGAACCGCAACGCCGTGAAAACCGCGGTGGTGCTGCAAGTGACCGGCGGACAGGCCAAGTACGTCGCCACGGTCGAACCGTAATCCGTGAACGACCTTCTCCAGCATCTGATCAATGGGTTGTCGGCCGGCACCATCTATGCCTTGGTCGCGCTCGGCTACACCATGGTCTACGGTGTGCTGCGGCTGATCAACTTTGCCCATGGCGACGTGATGATGGTCGGTGCCTACGTCGGCTACGCCACCGCGCGCTCTCTGGGAACCGAGGCGCAGAGCAAGCTCTGGGGCGTGCTGGGGGTGTTTGCCGTTTCGATGCTCGCCTGCGCCGGCCTGGGGTTCGCGATCGAGCGGTTTGCCTACCGGCCCTTGCGTGAGAAGCCGCGGCTCACCGCGCTGATCACCGCGATCGGGATCTCCTTCGCGCTCTCCTACGGCTTTCAGCTGGACATCGGCTTCCTGCCGGGCGCTTCGCCCCGTGCGTTCCCGGAGATCATTCAGCCGGCGGAATGGCTGGAGCTGGGGGATGGCGTGGTGGTCTGGAACTACCAGGTGATCTCGCTGGGCGTGGCGGTAGGCCTGATGTGGGCGCTCCACACGCTGGTCTTCCGCACCCGGTTTGGCCGGGCGATGCGCGCCGTCTCATTCGATCACCGCGTGGCCGGGTTGATGGGCATCCCCACCGACAGGATAATCTCCGTCACCTTCATGTTGGGTTCCGCCCTGGCCGCCGGCGCCGGAGTGCTCTATGCGATCAAGGACACCGCGATTCAGCCTCTAATGGGGTTGTACGTGGGGTTGAAGGCGTTCGTCGCCGCGGTGATCGGCGGAATCGGCAACGTGCCCGGTGCCGTGGTCGGCGCGCTGCTGCTCGGGCTGGTGGAAGAGTTCGTGGTCGGCTACACCGCCTCCAGCTGGCGGGACGCGGTGGCCTTCGGCATCTTGATCGTGATCTTGCTGGTGCGGCCCGAGGGGCTGTTCGGCCAGGTCGCCGCGGAGAAGGTCTGACCATGCCCCACCCTTCGGTTCCACCCGCATGGAGAGGCCTGGTCCCGCTGCTGGTAGCGGCCGTGGTGCTCGCGGGCGTGCAGCTCCTTCTGGGCGACCAGCCGTTCTTCGTCTACATCGCGTCGACCGTGGGCGTGAATGTGGTCCTGGCGGTCTCGCTCAACATCGTGAACGGCATGACCGGACAGTTCTCGATCGGCCACGCCGGCTTCATGGCGGTGGGCGCCTATCTGGCCGGGTCGATGTCGATCGCGCTGCGGGAGTGGGCGATCCTTGGCGTCCCCGTGGCGGTCTCGGACCAGTTGGTGTTCGTCCTCTCGCTCCTGTTCGGCGGGAGCTGCGCCGCGCTCTGCGGTCTGGTGGTGGGCCTCCCTTCGCTTCGGCTGCGCGGCGACTATCTCGCAATTGTCACCCTGGGCTTTGGGGAGATCATCCGGGTGGCGGTGCAAAACACCGAGCGGTTTGGCCGAGCGCTGGGTCTGGCCGGAACACCGCAACACTCCAGCCTCTTCGCGATCGGCTTTGCGGCCTTCCTCACCGTGCTGGTGGCCCGGCGGATCGCCGGCTCGTCGCACGGACGATCGCTCTGGGCGATCCGCGAGGATGAGGTCGCGGCCGAAGCGATGGGGGTGGCGACCACCGCCTACAAGGTCAGAGCCTTTGTGATCTCGTCCTTCTTCGCTGGCGTGGCGGGAGGGCTGTTCGCCCACTTCGTGCCGATCGTGGTTCCCGGGTCGTTCACCTTCGTGAAATCGATGGAGGTGGTGGTGATGGTGGTGGCGGGGGGGCTGGGCTCCACCAGCGGGGCGATCCTCGCGGCGATCTTTCTCACGCTGTTGCCGGAGGTGCTGCGGAGCGCTTTCGTCACCCTGGGGCGTGGAGATGCGTCGCTGGCGCAGATGGCGGATCAGATCCGCATGCCGATCTATGGAATCCTGCTGGTGCTGCTGATGCTGCTGCGGCCGCAGGGGCTGTTCGGCTCGAGGGAGATCTGGGACTGGCTGCCGCGATGGTTTCCGCGCCGGTCTGCCGGCTCCGGTCCCACGGGCTCCGGAGCTAGCGTATGAGCGACGTCCTGCTCCAGGCGGAAGAGGTCGGAATCCGCTTCGGTGGGCTGCGCGCGCTGGGCGGCTTCAACCTCGCCGTGCGGCGTGGAGAGCTGAAGGGGCTGATCGGCCCGAATGGCGCGGGCAAGACCACCGCCTTCAACGTGCTCACCGGCGTCTACCGACCTACAGAGGGATCGGTCTCGGTCGGTGGGCAGCGCGTGAACGGTCTGCCTCCGCACCGGATCAACCGCCTGGGGCTGGCGCGCACCTTCCAGAACATCCGGCTGTTCAAGGCGCTCAGCGCCCTGGACAACGTCCGGGTGGCCTGTCTCGCCGATTCCCACGGGTTGTTCTCGCGGGAGCGAATCGCCCAGCGCGGGGCGAGGAGCGCTGGAGGACGTTGGGTGGCTGGTCGGATGGAGGCGGCCAATAGCTACCTCGACTGGTGGCGGGCGCTGTTCCTCACGTCCGGGTTCCAGCGTGAGGAGGAGGAGATCATCCGCCGTGCGGAGGAGCTCCTGGAGGTGATGGGTCTCACCAAGCGCCGCGACGAGGAGGCCCGCAGCCTGCCCTACGGAGAGCAGCGCCGATTGGAGATCGCCCGCGCTTTGGGCACCCGGCCCATGGTTCTGCTGCTCGATGAGCCGGCGGCGGGGATGAACACCCGGGAGAAGGCGGATCTGATGGTGCTGATCCGTGAGCTGCGCGATCGCTTCGACCTGGGCATCCTCCTGATCGAGCATGACATGAAGCTGGTGATGGGGGTCTGCGAGGAGATCGCGGTCCTGGATCACGGAGAGACCATCCGAGTGGGGACCCCGGGGGTGGTTCGCAGCGACCGCAAGGTGATTGAAGCCTATCTGGGCGACGCGTACCTCGAGGCGCAGGCTGTGGGCGCCGGCTCGGCTGGGAACGGGACATCAGGGGCATGAGTGCATGACTGATCGGAAGGCGGTGCTGCCGGGAGTGAGGCGAGAGGTGCAGGCGGTTCTAGAGGTGAAGGATCTGCGCGTGTCGTACGGCGCGATCCAGGCGCTGCGCGGGATCGATCTGGAGCTCCGGCAGGGCGAAGTGGTGGCGCTGATCGGCGCGAACGGTGCCGGCAAGACCAGCACGCTTCGGGCGGTGAGCGGCATGGTCCGTTCCAGCGGTGGCACGATCCGACTGGAGGGGAGCGACGTCACCGCCCTCAAGTCGCATCTGTTGGTGCCGCGAGGGATGGCCCACGCTCCGGAGGGGCGGGGCATCTTCTTGAATCTGACCGTTCAGGAGAATCTGCAGCTGGGCGCCTACCTCCGGAAGGATCGGCCAGAGATCGCAAGCGACTTGGATCGCTGCTTCGGCTACTTCCCACGGCTCAAGGAGCGTCGCACGCAGCAGTCGGGTACCCTCTCCGGCGGCGAGCAGCAGATGCTGGCGATCGCTCGGGCGCTGATGAGCCGCCCGCGCCTGCTATTGCTGGATGAGCCCTCGCTGGGCTTGGCGCCTCAAGTCACCGAGGCCATCTTCCGGATCCTCCGCGAGGTGAACGGCACCGGAATGTCGATTCTGCTGGTGGAACAGAATGCACACCTTGCCCTGTCGCTGGCCCACTACGGTTATGTGCTGGAGACGGGCGAGGTGGTGATGGCCGGGCCGGGAGCCGCGCTGCTGAAGAGTCCCGAGGTCAGGAAGGCCTATCTGGGCGAGTGAGTCTGGCGCTCCAGTTTGGCCCCGTCGCCGCCCTGGCCGGCCTCACCGAACAGGAGCTGGAGGCGGAGGTGCTCTCGGCGGAGCGGGCACGGCTCCGACAGGGGCCGGACTTCGACGAGGCGTTAGTGCGGATGCGGGCAGTGGATGCCGAGCGGCGGCGGCGCTTCGCCTGGAAGGGCTGGGCGGTGCTGGGATTGAGCCTCGGGGCGCTCGCGCTCTGGATCGATCGCCATACAAGACGGAGTGCCGGGCGCGAGCGTGAAGAGGAGGAGGCGCGGCTGCTGGCCTTCGTCCAGCCTTCAGGGCTCTCGGGTCCGTTGGTACCAGCTCCGGGGACGACTGATTCGGGCGCCGCACGACTCGCGGCCGCCGACCGGCTCTATCTGAAGCCCGGCGCACCCCGCGAGGTGATCGAGGCAGCCTGCGCCGCGCTGCTCCACACCCGTCCGCCGAGTGAGCACGCGGGCTTACACGAAGCCCGGGATCGACTGCTCTCTTAGAGAGAAACTTGGCTAAAGGCGGACCTTAGAGGGACCACTGGCCGGGGTGGACCTGCTCCGCAAAGGTCGCATATCCCGCCGTCCATGCACGCCAGAGATATCATCCCCCTTATCCGGTACCGGGCAGCGAGCTCATCACTGGCCACGGCCCAGGCGGACGTGCTGACCCGGGCCTTCGAGCAGCTGGTGCAGGGGGTGCGTGCGCTCGGGAGAGGCGCAACGGAGGGTCAGGTTGAGGGGTGGATCACTTCCGCGCTGCGGTGCGGGAGCTCGAGCTGATGCCTGAGATGTACCGAGAGGTCAGAGGGTGGGGCAGCTGGCTCCATGACCTTGTCACCCAGGGGCATTTGCGCGAGGCGCAGGCCGAGGTC
>JBGTHI010000798.1:0-5044 GCA_041746295.1 Myxococcaceae bacterium | reverse complement strand
TCGGAGCGGCCGGCATGATCTCGCCTGCGCCGCCAAAGGGGCCAGCACCTGATGCAAAAGCGCACTCTCTGGGCGTGGCTAGTCGTTGCCCCTTGGGCCTTATGGGCGGTGTTCCGCACGGCCGAAGTCGAGGGCGGCCTGCGAGCAGTTCAAGTGATCGCGTTCACGCCGTACGTGGCGGCTGCCTCGCTGCTGCCTCTTGTCGTCGCGCTGTGCCTGAGGGCTTGGACGGCTCTCGTGATTGGCGCCGTCAGCACGGCACTGCTGGTCGCAGCGGTCCTGCCGCGAGCGACCGGGGGGCAAGAAGTGGCAACACGCGACGGGATCACAATCATGACGATCAATCTTGACGACGGAGGCGCCGACCCGCAGAGCGTGGTGGCCGCCGTTCGGCAGCATGAGGTCGAGGTCGTGGTCCTTCAGGAGCTCAATGCGTTCGCGCGAGCTGACCTCCGGACTTCGGGCCTCAACGAACTGTTGCCTCATTGGTTCCTACCCCGTGGGGACTCGTCGGTCATGGCCGTGGGTTCCCTCAGGCCTATACGGCCGATCTCAACCCCGGATCCGATCGCCTCGGAGACCTTCGCCGCGGTTCAGGTCATGGCAGGAGCGGGCGACAGGCTCGAAATCTGGAATGTCCACCCGCCTTCCCCGACGGGTGAACAGAAGCTGGCCGACTGGCGCGAGGCCTTCGCGAACATGCCGGCGCCTGAGACGGGAGGGGTACCACGTATTCTTGCGGGGGACTTCAATGCAACGCTCGATCATCTCGAGCTCCGAGACCTGCTGGATCAGGGCTTCGCGGATGCTGCTGCGGATACGGGGGCCGGCTTGCAGCCGACCTTCTCAACTGGCGGCATCCTCCCAGCGATCACCATCGACCACGTGCTTTTCGCCGAAACGATGCTGGAGGCAGGGCACGTTTCGACCATCACCGTGCCCGGGACTGATCACAGGGCGCTCGTGGCGCGGCTTTCCCCGACCGGTCGTCGCTAGGAGGGGCTTCCCTTCGAGTGCCTGGCAGCCGTGCGCTGGCGGAAGATCGATCAGGTACTCGTCGTTGCCGAACTGAATCCACCGCTCGAAGAGGAGTTGCTGTGCTTGCCCCACTTCTTCGGCGGGCGGTAGGCGGGCACCACGGGACCGAACTTCGGCTTGGAGAGCGTTAGATCTTCCAGCTTTCCGATATCGGTGACCACTGGGGTTTCGTAGATCCTAGGCTTACTCATGCGAGGTAATCCCCTCTCTCCTTTTGTCGCTGTATCGCGACGCCCGATTGCCTATTGAGACTTCAACATATCCCCGATTGCTCGCCTCGGGAACACTCGTCACGGGAACTCCGACCTTTTCCAGCCTGGACGGATGGACGATCCAGATGGTCCAAAATGGCCGCCGCTTCGGCTATCCCCGCACGCTCCGGCAACTCGCAGAGCAGTATGTCCGCTGTGCTCCAGACCGCCGCACATGTCGCCAGGTGGTTACGCAGCCTCGCTTTGGAGTCGAGCACGAAATTGAATGTGCTTTGGAGCAGAAGCTCAGGATCGGCCGGTTCGACCCGGCTGATGCGAGGCTCGGTCAAGTGGCGCTCGGGACTGAGAAACACGGCCGTCGCCAGCGGCGAGGGCGCAGCAACGTCCGTCATCGCTAGAAGGGTGATCTCCTGCGTGCGTTCCAAGGCAGTGCGCCCGCCAAGGGCGACGAGGTCGCTTGCTGCGGTTCGCACCTTGGCGGTGGGAAAGCCGGAGTGAGCGTGAACGCCGTCCCCGACCCGACTCACCGCCAGAACGTCGTCGGTCATGAAGGCTGCGCCCAGATGGTGCAGGTTCAGAGCCATCGTCGACTTTCCGGCTCCGGATCGCCCGAAGAACCCGATGGCCGAATCATTGATCCGGACTGCGCTGGCGTGAAAGACCTCCAGGCCGCGGACCACGCTCGCAAAGGGCAGGACCTGCCCGATCAGGTAACGCAGCCAAAGCCCCGTCCTGCCCTCCGGGCAGTGCAGCCAGGCTCCGTCGGCGGAAAGCTGAAAGTAGCCCACCCCCCGGGCCTCGAACAGAAAGCCGGCCTGGGGGTGCGCCCGGATCGAGGTAGCCACACGGCCATCCCCGCCTCGCTTCACTGAGATCGCGGTGCTGGCTGCAGGCCAGCCCCTCCTGAGCTCATCTGATGCGGCCCTCCTAATTCGGAGTGCGCCGGCGGCGGCGCCGACGCGTGCCATGCCCGGCAGCTCAAAGTCACTCTCGAGGGAGAGGCCGAAGGCCGTCCCGCTCCAGGCCTGCGAGGGGACCGTCATGCGTGGCCGGCCATCGATCCGGAACTCGACGACCGAGTCGACACTTGACGCAAATCGGCATGCGCTCGGAGTCCTGCGGAGATCTCTGAGATGTGCGGACGCTGACCCGGCTGCGGCGAGAGACATCGGTCTATGAGTTCAACCAACGGCTCGGGGAACTTCGGGCGGACCTGCGCCACGGACGGCGCCCGTGTGCTGCGGTCGGCATTGGGAAAGGGCGCTTCCCCGACGGCAGCGGCATACAGCAGGATCCCCAGGCCCCAAACGTCGGTGGCCGGCGAGAGGAGATTCCATCCGAACTGCTCCGGCGCCATGAATTGCCGGGTTCCACAAGCTCGGCGGCTGGGGCCCGGGCGCCGGGCGATGCTCAGATCGATGACGATCGCTCTGCCATCCGCGTGGCAGACGACGTTGCTCGGCTTGAGGTCGAGATGGAGAATCCGTCGCTCGTGCAAGAAGCGGACCGCGGAGATGAGATGAAGGCCCATGAACGCCACCTCGATCCGCGAGAGGCGCCGACTTCGGCGAGACACTAAGCCTCCGAGTGTTTCGCCACTCAGCGTTTCGAGAATCACGCAGGGCGCAGGTCCCCGGATCACCTCGTAGGCGCGCACGATGTGAGGATGCGTGATCGAGAGAAGGCGGGAACCCTCTTTCAGCAGTCTGCGACGACGTCTTCGATCACTGGAGAACTCAGGGCGTAGCACCTTTGCCACACAACGGCAGTCCCGCTTCTCGCTCCAGACGTCGTAGACGTCGAGCGTCTTGCCCCGGCTGAGGAGCTCGATGAACTGGTAGCCCGGCGGCAGGCTGGATGCGGGACTGCTCACGTGAGCACCGGCTCCTCTTGGCGCGGTGGCTGCTCGCCGGCGCGGTGGAGGCGATGCAGCGCAGCGTATTCCCCGCCCCGTTCGAGTAGCTCCCGGTGCGGCCCCGACTCGACGAGCCTTCCCTGGCTGAGGACGGCAACTACGTCCGCGTCCCGTACGGTCGCGAGGTTGTGAGAGATGATGATCGTCGTGCGCCCTTGCATAAGCCGACGGAGCGGCTGGATGATCCGATCGCCTGAGCGGGGATCGAGGCCGGTGGTCGGCTCATCCAGCACGAGCAGCGCGGGGTCGTTTATCAACGCACGGGCTATCGCGATCCGCTGGCGTTGGCCCCCCGACAGACGCCGGCCCCGTTGGCCGAGGACCGTGTCGTAGCCGTTCGGGAGCTCAGAGATGAAGCCCTCCGCATCTGCCGCACGGGCAGCCGCAACCAACTGCTCGCGGCTCGGAGATTGAGCTCCGTAGGCGATGTTTTCCGCCGCGGTCCCGTCGAACACGAGCGTTTCCTGCAGCAGCACAGAGGTGTGATCGCGAAGCGATCGGAGCCGCAGGTCTTGTAGGTTGTGCCCGTCGAGGCGGAGCAGCCCTGCATCAGGATCGTAGAAGCAAAGCAGGAGCTTCGCGATCGTCGATTTTCCGGCCCCGCTCGGCCCTACCAAAGCAAGGGTTTGTCCTGGCCCAACACGTAGAGAAAGCGAGCTCAACGCCGGCCGTAAGGCGCCGGGATACGTAAACGAGACGTCGTCGAGTTCGACCAGTCCGGAGACCTGCTCGAGCGAGCGTGCGGCCTTCCGCTCCTTCACCGCCGGTTGCTGATCGAGTAATTCAGCAACTCGCTCTGCGCTGGCAGCAGCTGAATAGACGGAGCCGGCGAAGCTGGTGAGGCCGCGAACCGGGGAGTAGAGCTGACTCAGGTAGGCGAGAAAGATCATGAGTCCACCGAGGGACAGCTCCCCGGCACCGACGGCCCACGTTCCCGCGGCGATCACACCGAGAACGCCGATGAGCTCGGTCAGTTGGACTAGCGGACCGAAGAGAGCGCGAAGTCGCGCTGTGGCGAGCTGAGCCCTGGCGCTTCCCTCACACTCTCCCCGGAAGCGCTCAAGCTCGGTCTCTTGGCGATTGTAGGCCTGCACCAGTGCTGTGTTGGAGAGGCTTTCCTCGGCCACCGCGGTGATCGACCCGCTCCGTCGCCGCTTCTCCCTCGATGCCGCCTTCACGTACCGGGACAGTCTTCGTGCAGCGAACCAGAACGCGGGAGTGACGGTCAGCGCGACGACCGCGAGTTGCCACTGCAGGTAGAACAGCGCGGCGGTAAAGAAGATGATCCGGAGGAGGCGCGAGAGCGCTCCCGCCACGCCGCTGAGCAAGAGCTGCTCGATGGTGCTCACGTCGCCACCAAGGCGGGCGAGCAGGTCGCCGAGCTGGCGGCGCTCATAGAAGGCAAGCGACAGCTCCTGCAGATGCTCGAAGACCTTGGTCCTAAGCGAGACGATGAACCTCTGCGAGACCCAAGCCGTCATGTACGAATCGGCGAACCCGACCACGCCTCCGAGGATCGTGAGCGCCAGGTAGAGGGGGACGATCCAGCCAAGCGGACCGAAGTCGCCGGGCACCACCACATCGTCGATCACCGCGGAGAAGAGCCAGATCGAGGCTGTCTCGATCGCGGGAAAGAGCACGATGAACGGAAGAGTGAGCAGGATGTAGCGGCGATAGGGCCGGGCGAACGGCCAGAACCGCCTGTAGACCTCCCTTATGGGGAGTTCCGGAGCAGGCGCGACGATTCCCTCCTCACCGAAGCTCGGGAAGAAGAAGCTGGAAATACGGCTACGTTGGGCGGTCAGTCGTCGGTGCATGGAGCCGGCTTCGCCGGCTCCCGATTAACGGAGCGTCGGCAGGCCGCCTTTCAGTGAGCTAT
>JBGTHI010000797.1:0-10509 GCA_041746295.1 Myxococcaceae bacterium | reverse complement strand
GGGGACATTTCGGGGCGCGGTGAGCCTGGGATTCTGTCCGGAGCTGGCCTTGCCGGCATCGCTCTGCGGGGGGAGCGGGCTGGTGCGCAATCGAACGGCCGATGGAAAGGGCGAGCAACTCCTACCCTCTAAGACCGCCTTGGGCTGGCGTGTGCTGCAGGGCGAACAGGACAAGGTCTGTCCCCTCTCCCAGACCGAGGCGTTCGTCGCCCAGGTGCCGGGCGCCGCGCTTCTTTCCATTTCTGCCCTCGAACACCGGGTGATCGACGCGGAACGGACCGCTCGGCCCGTGCTGGACGCGGTGGAAGAGCTGGCGCGTCTGGAGCCGGCCGGGCCTCGTCCTCCCGCTCCGCCTGAGCCGGTCGATGATCTGCCGCTGATCGAGGTGCCGGCCATGGGCGCCGGTGGTCATGAGCTGATGGCCTTGATTGTCTCCGGAGACGGGGGCTGGGCAGGGTTGGACCGTGCGCTGGCTCAGTCGCTCAACAACGAGGGTGTTCCGGTGCTGGGGTGGAGCTCGTTGAGCTACTTCTGGACCGCGCGCACTCCGGACGAGACGGCCAAGGACCTGGCTCGGGCGGCGCGGCACTACCTGCGCAGTTGGAAGAAGCCGGGGCTGGTATTGATCGGCTCTTCGCGGGGCGCGAACGTGCTCCCTGCGGTGGTGGCGAGATGGAGCGAGGACCTGCGCCAGCGGCTGCGGTTGATCGTGCTGGTGGGACCGGGCGCCTCCGCCGACTTCGAGGTGAGGGGAACGGATGTGGCCGTTGACGCCAGGGACTCGAAGCTTCTTCCGATACTCCCGGAGGTCAAAAAGCTGGGAGACACCAAGATTCTCTGCATCGCTGGCGACGAGGAGAAGGATGGTCTCTGCGCCCAGCTCCGCGGCACCAAGGCCGCAGTCGCCAAGGTGAGGGGCGGCTACCCGTTCAACGGCGACTACGCCAGAGTGGCGCGGGAGATCTTGAAGGCACTTCCGTAGCTCGCGAAAGCCCAGGCCCAGGAAGAGTGCCTGAATCGATCGCTCCGCCGAGCGGATTGCACGGTCCAGCTGGCGCATCCATCGGAATTGCCCGCTCTTCCGTGAAGCCGGCGAGGAACGGAGCGATCCGAGGCCCCAGCCCGTTGCTTGCGGCGCTGTAGGGCTGGCTGCCCACCTTCCCTTGCCCCACCAGGATGCCGGTGACGTAGGGCCTCCCGAACTCGTCCACCGCCATTGCTTCGCCCGGCACACCATTGGCGTCTGGCTCATCGGGAACTCCCCAGTGGCCCCCAAGCGTCGGCGTGCAGGACCGGAGGGGTGGCTTGGACCGCTATCAAGGTTTCCACACCGCCTCATGGACCTGATCTGGGAACAGGGCCCGATCGCGTGGAGTCGGGTCGCGAATCCGCCAGAGGACCTCCGCTCGAACGCCGGTGTACCGCGAAAGGTCCACCACCTCCGGCTCAATCGGGAAAAGCGGATCAGGGTCAACCGCCCCCGCGTTGGCCGGAACAAGCAGATCGGCGATCAGCGCGCGCTCGACGATCAGTTGCCGACCGCGGTAATCGGGATGGCGGGAGCGGCAGCAGAAGACCGCATCCTGTTTGGTTCCGCGCAAGTCCTCCATGTCCAACATCAACGCTCGGCGTTCGCCTTCGGTAAAGACCGCGTCGGCGGTCGCGAGCCGATCGGCGAACGCTTTCTTGTCGATGAGCCTGACCAGGCTCTGAAGCCCTCGAGTCTTCTCGACAACGGCATAGACATCGAAAAAGCCTGGACGCCGGGAGATACCGGATTCATTCGCCTCCAGCTGCAGGTCGGCCAGTTCCGCCGGGCTCAAGTAGGCCGCCCCGAGGCGCCAAAGTGGATGCTCTTTACGGTCGATTGGGCTGACCCCCCGTGGCGCGTGCTCGGGTGTACGCGCCACGGATAGGACGACCGCCCGCGACAGGATGGCGTCCCAGGCCGGTTCGAAGGTGAACTCATCCAAAAACGGGTTAGCCGAAGTGCCATCGTCGATGCGAATCTGCCAGCGTTCGGGAACATCGGTCACGTCGGCCCACTGACCTTCGATGGGGAGGATGGTGGGAACGGTTCGAGCGACGACGACCTCCAGTTGCCTGAGCAGCTCACGCTGTGCCTGCTTCCACCTCTCGGGCGCCTCGGCAGAGTCGACTGCTATGGACGCTGCGCGAATACTCAGGACGGTGTCGAGGTGGTCGTCCGCGGGGACGACCTCCGGCGACATCGCTTGCTTCCGTAGTTGCCGAACGTCGCGAACACCCCTAGAAACAGCGCGCTGTGCGGCCGTGGTCGAAGCGTTACCTCGGATGAACTTGCTGGTTCTCATAGGAAGGGGTGACCCGGTCGACTTTGGAGGCGTCATCGGTCCGACCGGAAGCTCTGTTTCCTGGCCGAGCGATGACCTATGCTCGATTCAAATGAAGGACGTCCGGAGAGTCCGTCGCCTCCGCCCTGGGGAAGGGAAGTGCTGATCTCCTAACGAGGTCCGCCACGAGAGGCGCCACCTGCTCTCTCACAACGAACTTGCGAACAATGACAGGCTGCGTTCTGTGGTGATCGGAGAATAACGGGTCAGGTTGAAAGTAGTCGCTGAATGCGGACCTGATGGTGGACCTAGCTGAAGCCAAGAGTTTCTGGGGATCTACTTCATCATTCTGCCCTGGGCATCGCTTTCGAAGACCCATCGCCGCGCCCACGCCTTCAAGAGATAGAGGCTTGATCCCACTGTGAGAGCCAGTTGCTTCAAACAACTTCCATCTGATGTCGTACTTCGCAGGACTAATCATTATGCGAGTTAATGTTGCAATGGATGTGTCTCGTGGAGTTGGAGGGTGCCGGGCTAGGGAAGCATCCGCGTAGAGGCTCGAGCGGCTCAGGTGAAACAAGAGGTACGCCGCAAGAGATGCCGCATACCCGGCATACTCCGTTTTCCATCTTGGATATTGATGTTGCCGTTCCTGCGTTTCTTCAAGCCCCAATAAGACTCCGATAGCGGTATTCTTTAGGTGTTCCCTCATAGTGGGCTCTGCCAATCGGGAGACATCGTGCCTGTTCAGTGCACTTATCATCTCGTCTACCAAGGACTTAGGTGTTCTAGCCAGACGAAGCCCGTCAGTCAGGGATGTGGCGACGCCGGGAGCCTCAAGGTACGATGGCGGGGGAAGCCACATGTCCTCGAAGACGTCCCCGACACTCTGGATGGTCCATTCACGGTATTCCTTAGCCAAACGGCCGCGTTGACCAGTCAGTTGACGACCAAGCAGTCGAACTTGCCCGGCCCGGCCATCCACTAGGGTTCGCCTTCTGACATTCATATGTATTCTCGGGGCAGTCCTAGATTTGGATTATCAGTTGGGGCAGCTTGGCTGTTGCTTGGGAAGCCATTCGGAAGTTGCGACTGATGTTCTCGTTCGTCAGCGGGGCTTGACGCTCTAGACGGCAGCACGAGCTCGGGTCTTCGTCGGCCCTGCCCGCCGGCGGGTGAGCCGTTCCTTCGCGAGCACCGGACTCTTCAGAGCTAAGGTGCGCTTGACCTCGGTCCGCAGTTCTTCGTGGAGCCGGTTCGGAGAGACATAGCCCTCGCCGGCCAGAACCAGGAGTCCCCTCAATGCGCCGAGAAGGAAACGCCTCTCCAGCTTGAGCCCCTGCTCCGAAAGGGTCGAGACCAGCGTGGTCACCTGTTCCTGAATCGAGGCGTCCGGACGGAAGGTCGAGGAAGCTCTCTCCACCGCTCGAATCAGCTCCGTGCGATCGAGGGCGTTGCGCAGCTCAGGTCGTGTCATGTGAAGTGCCGCGTCGACCAGCCAGTCCGCGCGGCTGGAATCGAGCCCCTGGAGGAATCGGGCGATAGCCAGCCGATCATCCCACTGCCAGGCCCCTGTGCGCTCGTACTCCTCGAGCTGCCCGAAGTCATAGGCGCGGACCACCTTCCGATCGGGGTCAAAGAGCCAGTTCCCCAGGTGGCGATCCGGGTCGAAGATCCCGCGCCGGAAGAGCAGCTGCAGGCTGGATTGGGCCAGCAGTGGGCCGACCTCGGCCTGGAGCCTCGCGTCGAGCTCGTCGAAGGGAATCCCCTCGGCGAACTCCATAAACATCAGGTTGTCCCGGACCGGGATGTCAGTAATGATCCGAGGCACTTCGATCTGCCATCCGTTGGAGACGCCCCCGAGACTGCCGGCGATAGCCTGATATTCCAGCCGGACGCGATCCGTTTTGGATGCCTCGAGCGTCATCCGAACTTCCTGCTCGAGCTGCTCGTCCAGTGGCTCGATCAGGTCCAGCAGCAGGGCGGCTGGGAGTTTGACTCCGAGGCTCTGAAGCTCGGTCAGGAACGACGCCCCCAGCCGAAGGCTGCTGGCGATCTGCGCTTTGACCTGCGGGCGCTGAACCATCATTACTGCGCGGCGCCCATCCAGCTCCACTTCGACCACCGTCTTCATGCTGGCGCTGCCCAGGACTCTCTTCAGCTTGATCCGGAACAGCTCGGAGGGGTTCAAGGTGTTGACCATTACCGACTCGATCTCGGAGCGGCTCATCGGCCGGGCGTTGTCCTTGAGGCCCCGAAGATCCCGCGAGACGTCGTTGCCGAACAGATTCCAGATGCTGGCCAGCTGGCCGAGCTTGATCCCTACCGACTGGAAGATCTCGAACAGCGCCCGGGTGGAGCCGGCCTCGTCGCTCTCGCCGCTCCGTCCCAGCATGTAGCTGATGGTGACGGTCCGTTCGTGCTCGGGGATCACCCGCAGGAAGGCAAGGAGCAGCTTCTCGTTGAGGCTGTCGGCCTTGAAGTGGAGGAACTCGCGGATGATGTTCAGTGGGAATTCTCCTTCTTGGGCTAGGGTGTTGGCCCCCATTGTGAGCACCATCTCGATCAGCGGGATGCGCTCCAGCGGGGAGCATTCGAAGACCATATTCTCCAGGAAAGCGACGATCGATGCCTCCTTGCCAAACATGCCCTCGGAGAGCGCTTCGATTTCGCGCCGCACGCGCGGGGGAACGGAGGCGGCATTGGGATCAACCGCCTCCAGTTGTAGGACTTGTGATCCTCGATCAGGCTCTTGAGCTCCTCGCCCGCCAGATCTAGCCGCCAGGCGATCTCCTCGAGGTATTTGTCCTTCGCCGACGAGCTTTGGGGCACGAAATTGTCCAGGGCGGCGATCAGCGAACTGGCGTCCCGGAGGAGGTGCCGGCGGTCCTGCTCGACCGCCGCCTCGAGTCGAGCGAGGGAGGGCTCCAGTGCGGCGCGGGCCAGTTGGATTCTGATTCGGCCGCTGTGGATCGCGCCTCGGTCAAGGAGATCTGCCACCAACGCCTCTCTGCCTTCGAGCAGTGGAAAGACTTGATCGAGGAAGAATAGGTCAGTGGCCTCGGTGGCGCCGGTCCCGGTGAGCGCCTGAAAGAACTTCAGAGCCGCCTGGGGCGCCAATTTTTGCTCGACCGCCACCTCCGCGACCGCGGCTTTCAGGTCTCGGAGCTCGGTGGAGGGGTTGAAGGCTTGCTGGGCCGAACCTGGGTCCTGGTACGCTACGTTCTCAAAGATGATCCGCATTCGATCTAAACAGGCGCCCAAGGGTATCCGGCCCGTTGTCCGTGCTGCCTGCAACTCGTCGATCAGCTGAGGGGTGAGCTTTCCCACGTAGCCCCGGCGCGTGGCTCTGCGGGCTTCCGGGGTGTTGTTCCTTTCCGGCGAGTCCTCGGGGCTGCCGAGGCTCGGCGGGGAACAAAAATACTCGAATAGGTCGGAAGCGGAGGCGATCGCTTCGGAGGCCAGCAGCAATGGGGTCAGCTGGCCGATGATCGGCTCCTTCTCCCACCACCTATCAAAGGACGAAGGGTCGCCCTCTTGCGGGAGGAAAAGCTGCCGAAGAAGGAGCGCCTTGTCCTCCCGGCCCAGCGTGGAACGGTCGATCTCCTCAGCGACGATCCGAGACCGTCCGGCGATCCCGAGGAACTGAGTGGGATGTGCCCGCGCGAGCCGCTCCAGAAACTGCTCGGCGTCAGGGGGAGGGGGCACCAGAACCTGGGTGGCCAGGACACGGCGCAGAAGCACCTCCGCGACCCGAGGTTCCCTGAGCAGAAGATGATGGCTGAGCCTCTGGAAGGCCCGTGGAAAGGCGTTTCGTTCCTCCGGCAGCCGGTCGCCCCGGAGGAACGGGACGAGCGACCCGTTGAGCCAGGGACAGGGCTTGACCGTGGAATGCGGAATGTTCTTTGGGACGTGCAGTGCCTCCAGAAGCTCCCGCCTGTCTTCCGTGGGCTCGGAGAGCCGCCACGCTACCGCCGCTCGGATCTGGTCCATCTGGTTGGAGATGTCCTGACCCAGGCTCCTCCCCCAAACCTCCCAAGGCAGTCGGCCGTTCTCTCCGCCACATAGCTCGGCAAGGGCGAAGAAGGCGCGGTCGGTCCAGATGTTCCCGAGGTGGAGGCGGTAGGCCTCCACCGCCTCGGTGTCGGGTGCAGGTCCCACCCGGCCCTCTCGGTCGCTGAGCGCTGCCGCCCGCTCCGCCTCGTGAGGATCGCCCCAGACTCTACTCAGAGTCCCGTGGGCGACCGCCTCCAACTTCTCCTCCATGCTCAAGGTGGGCCACACCTCGGCGAAGTACAGGTTGCCCAGGCGGAGCTGAAGCCGCGGGTCGATCCCCTCAACCTGGAAAGGCTCGGTGGGCTTCTGACGCATCAGATCGAGCAGCTGGTCTTGGTACTGCTGGACCACCAGATCCAGTGGAAGGAGGCAGGAGAGAGAGCGCAAATTGATGCCCGCGATCTCCCAGGGATCCGGCTCCACTTCTTTCTTCTTCGTCTCCGTTACTGTCGCCCGTGGAAGCCGGCTATTGCTCCAGTAAACCTCCTCCGAACGGGGGTCGGAAGCGCTCACTTGCTTTGGAGGGTGGGTGATCTCGGATACCTCTCCCAGCTGCGGGCAGATCAGCTCGATCCAGGCAAGGTGATCCGGGCTCTTGAAATGGGGGTGTTGCTCCAGCAGCCGGTGGAACAGGGGTGTTCCAGTCAACCAGTCTGTCTCACCAGTCAGATGTGATTTCGTCAGGATGAGATCGCCCTCCACCCAGTCACGCCAGGTGGCCACCGAGCTCCAGAACCACTCCAGCTTTTGCCCTTCGGCCTCGATCGGGAGCCGGCTCAACGCCCGCAGGAGGGCGTTGAACCGCACCCGCGAATTTTCGTCAGAGTCCCTGCCCACCGAGAGGGTGCCACGCCGACTCGGCAGGACCCCTTCCATGGCCTGAACCCAAGCTTCCATCGATTGGGGAAGCTGAAGGTAGATTCCGGCCCTCGGGTGAACCGGTTTCGGAAGGCGGTGCTCGACCTCTCGTAGGACCTGCTGGGCCTGGTCTTGATCAACCAGAAGGGAGGTATCGTCAATCCCGTATTCATACCGGAGCACAGTGAGCAGCGCCCGTAGCGCGATCAGCCGTATTTCGAAATGGGGGTGGGTTGAGACGGCGGCGTGAAGAACAGCCTGGTCGATCTTCTGGTGAGGGTAGCGACGCGAGATGCTCAGCTGGTGAAGATCCTGAAGCGCCAGGAGAAGTCCCACCGGGGAGAGGCCCGCCCGCCGCACCAGGTTCACCCCCTCCGCATCGGCACGGAGCTCCCGGGCCTGCTGGTCGACCAGGGAGCCGCCACCCCGGTTTTCCGATTCGTCGATCCCGTGGCCCAACTCGTGGCCCAGGGCGCCGATCAGCTTCAGGAGCAACAGGGAGGCCCGCTCGGCCTCACCCAGGCTTTGAGGGATCCGATGTAACATCTGCTTGATGAAGCCGGTGGTGACGAACACCATGCTTCGCATCCCGTCGATTCCCCGTTCCTGAATTGGGTAGACGAAAACGCGGGGCTGCTCCTGGATCACCACGTGCATTTCGCTGGTAGCCACTCCGTTGATCTTGAGCTCCTGCTCGCGCGCCACCAGCTCGAAGGCGCGATCGAGCAATGATGAGAACAAGGGAATCTTGGCCGCGGACACCAGCTTCCCCTCGTTCTTTTCAACCCCACGGAGCACCTCCGCTCGAGCCGGCCAGTAGGTCTCTAGGTCGATCGTCCGCTGAGACCGGGCCCAAAGTGGGTCCTCCGCCGGCTTGCCCATCAAGGTCAATGGGTGTGGAGTGAAGAGCCCGCCAAACCTGGTCCGCGAAGGTGGAGATGCTGCCTGGACCGGAGGGCTTTCGATGACCGCCGACTGGACAATCTCCGGATCGGAGGGGCCATCGCCAGCGGGACACCGTTCTCTTGAGATTGTCAGAGCCATTAAAGTCGCGGGGCCAAGCCCAAACGCAGTTATCGGCATTAACCGGAGCCGGTTTCGGCGGCCGACTTCAGCCATGCATGAGTTCTTGGATTATGAGTGTCCGGAACGGGCCAGCGATGCGGAAATCAAGAGCTCTCGCCCGGGATTCACCTCGACCGCTTCTGTTCTCCACGCTCGCACTGCGGATGCTCGACAGGGTGGGACCCAAGGTCGAGCCCAGAGCCCGACCCAAGTCGATGGCTGAGCGGATCCGAACCCTAGATTGGTCTCGTCACCTTTTAAATGTGGATGCCACGCACCAGATGTGGGCGTGAGAGACAGCTGTCCCCGCTTCAGACGGATCTCCGCCTTACCGCCGAGTCAGGGCAAGGAAGTCGCAGTCGGGATTGCCGATCACCCGGGGAAGAGTTGCGCCAGGAACGCCAAGAGAGCTCCTAACTGCGGACGTCGGCGAGCCAATCCGCACGCCGTCGGCTTCTTGAGAGTTTCCTTGGAAGACTCAGGCGTAGGTCCTGGTAGACGGAGGGATAGCACCCAATCGTTCGGATTCTTGGGTTGTGAGAGTTTCGCCGGCCGCCGAAACGATCGGCTCTGACGAATCGACAACCTAGACCATGAATGCGAAACAGCTCCAGCAAACCGAGGATGGGCATCAGCGCCTCGTCGCGAACTACCGAATCAAGTCAGTAGGAAGACCGCGAACTCAATCCGTGGAAACGCGATACTGACTCGACCCTATTTTCGAGCGTCGATCGGCGCACAATCGCCGCGCTCCGAGATAACACGCTCCGAGATAACACTTCGATGA
This sequence comes from Myxococcaceae bacterium, assembly GCA_041746295.1. Lineage (GTDB taxonomy): Bacteria > Myxococcota > Myxococcia > Myxococcales > Myxococcaceae > JBGTHI01. Next base: position 1,431 of record JBGTHI010000797.1, on the reverse strand, counting down.
GTCCTTCCACGGCCGCCACTCAAAGGCCTCTACGAACCAGTCCGGCAGCCGGACGTGTCCTCGCACGCCAGCGGAACTGCGGCAACCGGAGGGCCGGGGCTCTGCAGGCAATGAGCGGAGCAGCTGCACGGGCCGCGCCCAGTAGAACGAGCGACAGCGGTCTCTTCATCGTCACCGCCGATAACCCTCTGCGTTTCACTGCCGCGGAACAACGGGCGATCGACGCGCTCCACCTCTCCGCGGAGCAGTTGTTGTTCGTCTGCAATCGGTATCTCACCCAGCTGACCACAGGTCTGTCGCCCTCCGAAGCTCTGCCGGGTCAGCACATCGCCGCCCTTCCTGAGGAGCTCAGCGAGCCTTTCAAGCCCATAGTGGTCAACTTTGAGTCTGATCCTCTCGAACAGGAGTTCGCCACTGTTTGGGACGATCATGCCTTAGGCGCCTCGCGGTCCCAGGGTGGCGCGCCGAGTGAGAGGGCAATCTCCGGTAGGTACTTGTCGGAGCTGTTTCGAGCCCTGATGCCAACGCATCTACCTGCACCCCAGCGTGCGGAGGAGCTTGCGGTGCTCGCTTATGGCCGAGAAAGTGAGACACAGTTAATGGCGCGCAATGTGGCGCAAGCGCTGTTCGGTCGTTCAGCAGATCTCGTCGCGGCCAGGTACGCCGCCTTCGCTCTAATGTATGGGCACGGCACCGACCTCATCATCCAGCCGGAAGAGAGCCTAATCGGCAAAGTAACCGGCTACCGACAGCGGGTGGAGAGCACCGTTCGTGAGCTGCTCGAAGGTACGGGGTGTTCGGTAACGCTCAATCCTACCGAGGAGCGAGGCGGCAAAAACGCAGCCCTCGGCGAAATGACCGTTGCGGTCGTGCAGCAGCCTGCGGAACGGAACACCCCGGGAGCGGATGAGCGATCCGATCGGTTGCAGGAACATGCAATAGAGCTCCTTGAAGCGGGTGGCCCTCGCGACGGCGGTCCTGCTACCTCATTGCGGCTTGGACTCGACAACTGCTTACACCATCGACATGGCCCCATCGGCGAGGCACTCGCGCCCTACCAGCAGTTCATCTTGGGCCTGGAGCCACGTACTACCGACGGGCGCAAAGGCATCGACGTGGTCATCAATCCATTCGGACCACCTATCGAGTCCGACAGGATGCAGCAGCTTCTTTGCATGCTGAATGGACTGGGGACCGGTGTGCTGTTCGGCTTGTCTACCTCCCCCCTCTGGTATCACCACAGAGAGTTTCTTTCTAGCCGATGGCGACAGATCGAGGACCAAGTCCTGGGGGTGCAAATCCCTGTTTTGTTAACGTTGGTCCGAAGAATTTCGAGGGGATAGGGCGAGAAATGAAGCCCGGGGTCGTCGCTTCCGGTGGATAATCGAGGTGTCTAGCAACGATTGTCCTTGGGAGGGCGGCCCCGGTGGA
>JBGTHI010000796.1:0-3245 GCA_041746295.1 Myxococcaceae bacterium | reverse complement strand
GGTGGTCGACCGAGCTCGCACCCAGCGCCACCGCGAGCTCGGTCGCGCCCATCGCACTGAGTTGGTCCGCGTGGACGCGCGCGCAGAGCCCGTGGGCGATTCCCGCCTCCAGCACCCGGCGCCCTTCAGCGAGTGTGAAGGCGCCCTCCTCGATGAACACGTCGCAGAAGCGGGCCAGCCCTTCCTCGGCTACGCGGGGGATGATCTCCTCCACGCAGAGGTCGACGTACCGCCTGCGAGCTCCCTTGTACTCGGGCGGAATGGCATGGGCGCACAGGAGCGTCGCTTTCAGATCGACCGGTTGCAGCGCCTGCAGGCTCCGAACCACCCGGAGCATCTTGAGCTCGTGAGGCAGATCCAGCCCGTACCCGCTTTTTACCTCCGCGGTGGTGACGCCGTAGGCGAGCAGCCGCCCAAGACGGGGCAGGGCCAACGCCACCAGCTCTTCTTCAGACGCCGCGCGGGTGGCGGCCACGGTGGCGGCGATCCCGTCTCCCGCCCGGGCGATCTCCTGATAGCTCGCGCCCCGGCAGCGCAGCGCGAACTCACGCGACCGCTCTCCGGCGAAGACGAGGTGGGTATGTGGGTCGATCAACCCCGGCGCCAGGTATCCCCCCGCCGCGTCCAGCCACTGCGTATGGGGAGAGCTCCGCTCCAGGGGCAACTTGGCCTGCGGACCCAGGAAGTCGATCCGCCCCTGATGGACGCCCAGTGCTGCCCCACGCAGCGGCGCCAACGCCACCTCCGCCGCCTCCGGCGTCGTGCCCGGATCGCCGGTGAGGCGGTAGATCGCCGACGCGTTCTTCACCACCAGGTCGAACGGCTCCACGCTTTGGTCTCTCCCGCCCTACTCGCTGTGTTGTTGCTGTGCGCGGCGGCATGATAGGCCAGTGGGGTGCGTCGTCACATTCGAGTGGTGGGAGCGATGGTGGAGAAGGAGGGCGGTCGCTACCTGATCACCCAACGGCCGGCGACCGCGTCGTTGCCTCTCCTATGGGAGTTTCCAGGGGGCAGGGTCGAGGAGGGCGAGACCAATCAGGAAGCCCTCGCCCGCGAGCTGAAGGACGAGATGAATATCGAGATCGAGGTCGGTGATCAGGCGATCCACTTGCAGCACGCCTATCCCCACTACGATATCGAGTTCCGGGTGTTCCATTGCCGGCTCAAGCAGGCCGGCGCCCAGATTCAGAACCTTCGCGTGCGCGATCACCGATGGGTGACTTTGGCCGAAATGGGGAGCTACAGGTTTCCGGACGCCGACTCCCGGACGCTGGAGAAGCTGCTCGAGCTGGACCACTGACCGGCGAGGTTTGAGCGCTCGGCTGCTCGGCAGCTACTGCTTGCCAGGCCGCGACCCGTGCCCATCTTAAAGTGCATGACTCCAGAACCGCCGAAGCCCAATCCTCGCGGGAAGAAGCTGGAGACGCCCAAGCCGGTCCGCTCTTTCCGGATCGGATCGCCGCTGGGTTACTTCTTGGTGCTCGCGCTGGCCGTGGTGCTCTTCCGCACGCTTTTCCAGGATGCCGGGGTGCATCGGGTCAGCTACAGCGACTTCCGGCAGGGGGTACAGGCGGGTCAGTTTGCGCACGTGCAGCTCGCGTCGGACTACGTGAAGGGGTTTCCGAAGGCCGCAGGCAAGGCCGCGGCCGCGAACGCCGCGGCGCCGGCCAAGGGCGATCTGCCCAAGCTTGAAGGGGCACAGCGACCCTGGCTCGCATACCGGGTCTCAGGAGACGAGGGGTTGGTGCCGCTCCTCGCCGAGAAGGGAGTGGGCTACGAGGCACTTCCCCCGTCTAGCTTTGGCGCCGCATTCTGGGCCTGGTTGCTGCCGCTCGGTTTCGCGTTCCTGGTTTCGGGGCTGCTCTTCCGAAGGATGGCCGGTGGCTTGGGGCAGGGGCCGCAGGGGGTGATGAGCTTCGGGAAGACCCGCGCCAAGATCCACGCCGAGGCAGACACGGGCGTCGGCTTTGGAGATGTGGCGGGCATTGACGAGGCGGTGGATGAGTTGAAGGAGATCGTCGAATTCCTGAAGGTGCCGGAGAAGTTTCGCCGACTGGGTGGCCGGATCCCCAAGGGCGTTCTACTGGTCGGACCGCCCGGCACCGGTAAGACGTTGCTCGCCCGAGCCGTCGCCGGCGAAGCCGGCGTTCCGTTCTTCTCGCTCTCGGGCTCGGAGTTCGTGGAGATGTTCGTGGGGGTGGGCGCCGCGCGGGTCCGCGATCTGTTCGCGCAGGCGCAGCAGAAGGCGCCCTGCATCATCTTCATCGACGAGCTGGATGCTATCGGAAAAAGCCGCAACACAGGATTTGCGGGAGGCCACGACGAGCGGGAGCAGACACTCAACCAGCTTCTCGCGGAGATGGACGGCTTCGACGCGCGGGTGGGACTGATCATCCTCGCCGCCACCAACCGGCCGGAGATCCTGGACACTGCGCTGATGCGCCCCGGCCGCTTCGATCGGCAGGTCCTGGTGGACCGGCCGGACAAGCGTGGCCGCGAGAGGATTCTGGAGATCCACACCCGGGAGGTGAAGGTGGGGACCGACGTCGAGCTCAAGAGCGTGGCCGCACGGACGCCCGGCTTCGCCGGCGCAGACTTGGCCAACGCGGTGAACGAGGCGGCCCTGCTGGCAGCACGGAAGAACCGCGACGCGGTGATGCGGGCCGACTTCGAGGAGGCGATCGAGCGAGTCGTCGCCGGTCTAGAGAAGAAGAACCGTCGGATGAACGATCGTGAAAAGGAGATCGTCGCGCACCACGAGGCCGGCCACGCCGTCGTGAGCTGGATGCTCCCCCACGCCGAGCCGGTGCATAAGGTCTCGATCATCCCGCGCGGGTTGGCGGCGCTTGGCTACACCATGTCCCTCCCGCTAGAGGACCGCTACCTCATGTCGTACGAGGAGCTTTGCGACAAGATGGCCGGGATGATGGGCGGCCGCGCTTCGGAGGAGATCTTCATCGGCGAGATCTCCACCGGCGCCGCCAACGATCTCAAACAGGCGACAGACATGGCGCGGATGATGGTCCGGGAGTACGGGATGAGTCCCGCCCTGGGCCCCGTCGCGTTGGGAGAGGAGCGGGTCAGTCCCTTCCTGAGGTCGGGCGGCGGAGGGGCGGACGGGCCGACCTACTCGGAGCAGACGGCCCGCTTGGTGGACGGTGAGATCCGGAAGCTGGTCGGTGAGGCTCTAGAGCGGGCGCGCGCGACCCTCCATGCCCACCGCGACAAGGCGCAGGCGCTGGCCG
>JBGTHI010000795.1:0-4898 GCA_041746295.1 Myxococcaceae bacterium | reverse complement strand
CCGCCTTGTCGTCTGCGCCGGGCGCGACTACCTCGATGCGGTGGCGCCGGATCTCCTTGAGGCTCAGGGGCGCCTGCTGTCGCCGACGCGACTGGTCGTGTTCGGTTCCGGTGAACCGACCACGCACGTCGCGGCCTCGTGGGTCGAGGTTCCCGGCCGGCTCCGTACTCGACTGGGTGGTTCCATGTCGTCGACCGGAGCGCGAGCCGCTCGAGGCTGGATCAGTTCGTTAGTCACTGACGAAAGACTTCTGGCCGATGACGCCCGCAATGTGGTCGGCGCCCTGGCAGACCTGTCAGTCCCGCTGCCAACCTTTGACCGCAAGCGTCTAGGCGACCTCGAGGTCTCCGACTGGATCCGAGTTGAGCTGCAACTCAACCCCGCCGCGACAAAGTCCTCCGCTCTGCGGGGGTTCCGGGATGCCGGCATGGCGTGCGAGCAGGGTCGGTTCGGCCGCTTGTTCGATCTCTGCATGTGGACAGCGTTGTGACGATCTTGCGCCGGCGGGCACTATGTATCGAGCAGACGAAGTCGGGTCCGCTCTACCTCCTGACGCTTCGAGCACACGAGATTTTCGAGGTTGCCGAGGTCACGCGGATCAATCGCTCAAGGTCAAACGAACTCATTGGCTACCAGCGGGCCGAGGTGCGGCAGCACGTGGAGGACATCCTTGAATACCTGAACGGCGACGACGTTCTCTTTCCTAACTCGCTGATCCTGGCCCTGAGCGGGTCGATCCGGTTCCGTCGAAGCCGAGGGCCCGAGAACGACGACGGCCTAGCCAAGGCGGGCATCCTTGAGATTCCTCTGCCTGGGCCGGGTGCTCCCAAGCCGGCTTGGATCGTTGACGGCCAGCAAAGAGCGCTGGCGCTGTCTCGAGCTGAGCGTCGAGATCTCCCTGTGCCTGTCAGTGCCTTCGTGGCTGAGACGGTGAGTCAGCAGCGCGACCAATTCCTGCGGATCAACAACACGAAGCCGTTGCCGCGCGGCCTCGTCGCCGAACTCCTTCCCGAAGTATCCGTTCCACTCCCAAAGACCCTGGCGGCACGGCAGGTGCCATCAGAGATCTGTGGGCTCTTGAACACCGAGGCTGGATCGCCTTTCAAGGGGTTGATCCGGAGAGCGTCCACGCCCCGCGGCACGGGTGCAGTGATCACCGATACGAGCGTGATCGAGATGCTTAAAGAGAGCTTGGGTTCTGCGTCCGGTTGCCTCTTCCCGTATCGGAACCTTGCCACCGGCGAGACGGAGCTTGACTCGATCTGGCATGTGCTCGTCCTCTATTGGACGGCCGTGAGGGACGCCTTCCCAGAGGCGTGGGGTCGGCGACCGGAGGACAGCCGGCTGATGCATGGGGTTGGCATCCGCTCCATGGGTCGGCTCATGGACAAGGTCATGTCTGCGGCACGACCGGAGGATCCGGCGACGGCCGCTCACGTGCACCAGGCGCTCGCTAAGGTCGCGCCACACTGCCGGTGGACCAGCGGGTGCTGGGAGCAACTCGGCCTGCTTTGGAATGACGTCGAGAACACCCCGCGGAACCAGCGCCTTCTCGCGAACCTCCTCATTCGGCTCTACTTTGAGCCAGGCGGAGGCCGATGAGGTTCTTCTTCCCGGATAGTCAAGATCAAGTCGATCCGAGCTTCGACTTCGTCACTGAGCAGCGTTCCGTGTACCGGGTCCGCCAGCGTGACGACCGCTATGCCCACGAGGTGATCGACCCTCCGCCGTACGACGGCATTCTCGTGGCGAAGCCCATCGTTGATGGCTTGCCCGGGGTCAGTGGAAAGTACACCGTCGCTCAACGGCACCGGCTCTACCGGGAAGGTGCCAGACGATTCTTCCGGCTGGAGGCTGGCAACGAGCCCCTTAAGGTCATGGGCGACTGCGGTGCCTTCACATATGTCCGCGAGGCCGAGCCTGTCTACACAGTTGACGAGGTGATTGATTTTTATGATGGCTGCGGTTTCGACTTTGGAATTGCATTAGATCATGTCGTCTTCGGGTATGACGCAGGACTCGATCTAATGTCAGCGGGAGACGTGCCCGAAGACTGGCGGTTCCGACAAGACCTCACGGTCGAACTCGCGGCCGACTTTCTGTCTGCGCATCGAGCGCGCTCGTGCTCGTTCGTGCCGCTCGCTGTTGCCCACGGTTGGAGTCCTAACTCCTATGCCAGCGCAGTCGACAGACTTCAGACCGTGGGGTATGAGCGCATCGCCCTGGGTGGAATGGTCCCGCTCAAGACGCCCGATATCCTAGCGAGCCTCAAGGGTATCTACGCCGTCCTCGAGGCTCGAACGCAACTTCACCTGCTCGGTGTTACCCGAACCGCGCACGTACAGGAGTTCTCCGGACTGGGAGTGACTAGCTTCGATAGCACCTCTCCCTTTCGCCAGGCCTTCAAGGACGACAAGGACAACTACTATTCGCTTGATCGCACCTTCGTCGCGTTGCGCGTGCCCCAAGTGGATGGCAATACAAAGCTCCGGGTGCGCGTTGCCGCTGGTGCCGTCGATCAACGGAAGGCTCGTCGTCTTGAGCGGGCTTGCCTCGAGCAGATTCGTCGTTTCGACCGAGACCAGTGCGAAGCGTCGGCCGTCGTTGAAGCGGTCGTCACTTACAACGCTCTCGTAGGAGATCCGAAGGACAGGAGTGAACAGTATCTTGCGACGCTAGAAGCGCGTCCCTGGAAGGAATGTACGTGCACGGTCTGCAAAGAGATTGGCGTCGAGGTAATCATCTTTCGGGGAGCTGATCGCAACCGACGCCGCGGGTTTCATAACCTCTCTGTCTTTGCACAGCGCCTCAGCCGCGACCTCGCTGCTCCGGCCGGCCGATCGGGCCGAGGACATGGCTAAGTCGAAGCAGTACCAATTGAAGCTACCTGCCCTGGAGATACGCCAGGGCCGGCAAAGGCGGCTGTACACCTTCGCCGTTGAGGGCAAGAGCCTTCCCTTGTTCGCCACAGTTAGTCGTGTTCGCCGAGAACAGCGACAGATCGAGGGCTATCAACGCCCCGAAGTCCTCGCCCACGTTCGAGCCATCAGGTCGTACATCGAATCCGGGAATCCGATGATTCCGAACGCGATCGTTGTTGCGTTCGACACACGCGTAACGTTCGAGCCGACTGCTGGCGGTGATAACGGACCAGCATATGTGCGACCTGGGGTGCTAGTTATTCCGGTAGACGAGGAGCAACCGGACGAAGACAAGCCTGGCTGGATCGTTGATGGCCAACAGCGGTGCGCCGCCGTTCGTGAGGCAGAGGTTCGCAGCTTCCCCCTATGTGTTACGGCATTCATTACTGCGAGTGAAGGTGAGCAACGGGCACAGTTCATCCTCGTCAACTCAACCAAGCCACTCCCAAAGGGGCTGATCTATGAGCTGCTTCCCACGACCGAAGGACCGTTGCCGCCGGCTCTCATGCGAAAGCGGTTCCCAGCGCTGCTGGTTGAGCGCCTCAACTACGACGAGGACTCCCCATTCTGGCAGCTGATCCAGACACCTACAACGCCCGAGGGCGTGGTGAAGGACAACTCGGTCCTGAGGATGCTTGAGAACAGTCTCAGCGATGGGTGTCTCTACCATTACCGCGAAGTTGACACGGGTGCAGGGGACATCGAGGAGATGCTCCTGGTCCTCAAGCCGTTCTGGAACGCTGTGCGCAAGGTCTTCGATTCCGCCTGGGCTCAGCCCCCTCGTCGCTCTCGCCTCATGCATGGCGTCGGAATTGCGAGTGTTGGCTACGTCATGGATGCCATAACAGATCGTTACATCGCCCGAGGGACGATGCCAAATGAGTCTGACTACGTGGCTGAACTTGAGATGCTACGCGATGTCTGTTCGTGGACGTCGGGCTACTGGGTGTTCGGCCGGAACTCGCTGCGGCGGTGGAACGAGCTCCAGAACACGCCTAAGGACATCAACCTGCTCGCAAACCACCTTCTGAATCAATACCGTCTGCTGCGGCGTTCATAGGGACGCCTGCGGGACGCTGGTTCGGACCAACCTGCACCTCCCGTAAGGTGCGTGCCATGGCGACTGCTCGGGGCACCAGATGAGTGTGGGAGCCGATGACGGCTTCGTACGCCACCCGGAGTTGGGTCTTGCCTGGCTCGACTCGGCTAGCCAAAGCCTGCGATTCTTCGACAGTCCCGCCTCGCGCGATCTCGTGCTACCGCTCTCGGGGCAGCGCGTCAGGCGTGCGGTGCTCGAGAAGGAACAGCGGGTCTGGTGGCACGACGGCAGCCGTTGGCTAGTGGGTCGGGTCGATTCCCCTGGGCAGAACGGCGCCGAGGACTACTTCGTGCACTTCCCGAACGGCCGCACCGGGCTGTTTCCCGCGGCGGACCTGAAGGTGCGCTGGGCGCAGCCCGTAGCGGATCCTGTCTCGCTGCTCCAAGCTAGTGCGGTCGAGACCCGGTACTTCCATAGCTGTCGGTCATCGTTCGTACATAGTGTGACGGAGCAGCGAGCGGCTTGCGAGGGCTTTGGCGGAATCCTCTCCTCGGCGGTCGACCTGCACGCACATCAACTCGGGGCAGCCCGACGAGTGCTGCTCGATCCGGTTCGCCGGTACCTCCTTGCCGATGAGGTGGGCCTTGGCAAGACAATCGAAGCTGGCATGGTTATGCGTCAACTGCTCCTCGACGAGACCGGTGATGTGGTCGTCCTCGCGCCGGCCTCCCTGGTGGGTCAGTGGGAGGACGAGTTATTGACCAAGTTTCGGGTCGGTCAGTTCGGCGAGCGGGTTCGCGTCCTACCCCATGCAGCGGTCTTGCAGGTCGAGCTATCGCCCCGCCTCTTGCTTGTTGTGGATGAAGCTCATGCACTCACTGACAAGGTCGATCACGACGTCAAGGCGCAGGCGACATACGCCCGGCTCTGCGTTATAG
>JBGTHI010000794.1:0-5467 GCA_041746295.1 Myxococcaceae bacterium | reverse complement strand
CGAGACGACCGCCGCCACCCCCAATGCCGGGCGCGCCCACGAGCCGAGGAGCGCCACACCCGCATCCGCCAGGGGCTGAGGGGTCGCCCCCGCGTCCGGCAGCACGCTCAGCGCCACCCATTGGAGAACAGCATAGAGGAGGGTCGCGCCCACCAGGCTTCCCACGATGGCGATCGGAATGTTCCGCCGGGCCTCATTCGCCTCACCCGCCGGGACCGCGGTGTACTCAAAGCCCGACAGCATGAAGACCGCGAGCAGTGCCGCACCAGCCACCGACCTGGCATGCACTACCGGCTCCGCCATGTCGGGTACGCTGAAAGCTGCCCCCAGAACCTGCCCCCGGACCGCCAGCAGCCCCACCGCCGCCAACCCCAACAGGGGCAGCAGCTTTCCCAGCGAGAGGAGATCCGAAGTCCGCGCCCCGGCCTTCACGCCGAAATAGTTCACCGCGCTCAGGGTGGTAACCAGTAGGATCGCCCAAGTACTCGCACCGACCCCTGGCACGAAGGCGGTCATCCCCTCTCCGAAGCCGGCCGCCACCGCCGCGAAGGCCAGCACCCCGGTAGCCAGGCTCATCCAGCCGACGAAGAAACCGGGCACCGTCCCAAAGGCTGTGCGCGCGTAAAGGTAGGCCCCGCCGTTGCGGTCGAACATCCCACCCAGCTCGGCAAAGCAGAGCGCGATCAGCACGCAGAGCGCGCCGCAGAGCAGCGTCCCCGCGATGCTCGCCTCCCCGGCGATCTTCGCCATCGGCCCCACCAGCAGATAGATGCCGGAGCCGACCACGCCGTTTATCCCGATCCCGATGCAGTCCAGGAGCGAGAGCGGGCGCTCTCTCACTTCGGTCAGGTTGGTCACGCGAATCAGGACAGAAAGGCGGCCTTCATCACTCGGCCCAGCCGAAGCTGCGCCGTCTTGGCCGCCGCGATCGGGAGGAAGGCGAAACCCGCCGCCGATCCCGCCAGCAGCCGCGCCGCGAGCTGAAGCCTGTCGGCGGGTGCCACCGGCTCGGAGACATCCTCCTTCTTGGGCCCGAGCTCCAGACTTAGAGGCGAGGCGCCCGCCTTGGGCTTCACGCCGGAGATGGCGATCCCGTACTTCTCTCCTACGTGCCACTCCGGCGCCAGGTAGGTGGTCTTTACTTGCGTGAAGCCCGCATCGTGGAACCACTGGAGGTACTGCGTCTCCTCGGGAAAGAGCATCCAGAGGTCTGCCAACGACCGCGCTACCGGGTTCTCCGGCCGAAGAGGACCTACCAGCGTGGCCACCCCCTTGGGCTTGATCACCCGGTAGGCCTCCGCGATCCCCCGCTGCGGCTCCGGCCAGTACTCAATGCTTCCGGCGGAGACGTACCGGTCGAAGCTATCGGTCTCGAACGGCAGCTCCTCCGCATCCCCCAATTGAAAGCTGCAGCCCCGCAGGCTGGCCTTATGAAGCGCCTTGCTCATCTGGTGCGGGCTCTGATCCAGGCAGGTGACGTGCGGCGCGTCGACCGACTCAAGTACCCCTTCGGTGGTGAAGCCGGTTCCCGACCCCACATCCAAGACGCGTAGGTCTCGCTTGTTGAGCTTGGCCAGCGCCAACGCTTCGCTCCGCATCGCCGGCGTCCAGAAGAACGGATTCACCTGCCGGTCATAGAATTGCGAGAGGAAGCTGTAGAACCAGTAGGCCTCTTTCTTGTGCTGAATCAGTCGCATGCGTTTTCCCTTTCAGAGCTTCCGAACTTGGCGAACCTCGAGCGCCGCACTCTTGCCGCGCCCTTCAAACAACGTCCGGCGCGAAGCGCCCCGTCCCGACTCCAACCGCACCGTCACCTTGGCGTCCAGCGACTGCATCGTCCCCAATACCATCGCTTTGCCATCGGGGAGATAGAGCGGGTCGCCAGAAGGCTCCGGCCTGGATGCAGTCACCTCCAGCCGCAATGGCCCGCCCCGAGCCACCAGCCGCACCTCGCGCGAGCTGGCCCGCTCCAGCTCCAGCGATGCGCCGGTATAGGTGGCAAAGCGCGCGAAGCCGGCCGGATGGCGCAGCCCGATCACGAAGCCGATAAAGGTGCGCCCTCCCCAGGGGACCTGGGCCCAGCTTGCCACCAGCGAGACCCCCGCGGTCTCGACGCCCGCGAAGTGGTTGCACTGCAGCCAGAGGTACTGGTCGGGAAATCGCCGCCCCCAATCCTTTTCCGTATAGCCACGGCCCCCTTCGAACGAGACTGGCTCGCCGTTCAGGGAGAGCCAACCGCCCAGCGCGTGGTCCAGGCTTAGGACCGCGTGGTAGCAGCCCACGCCAGGAAGAAGCGCCATCCAGCCCATGAAGCCGGGATGGCGGGGGTTGATTGGCCACGGAGTCCCGGGTCCGAGCTCAATATGGCCCTCTACCCGGCGCCCTTCCGCCTGGAAGTCCAGCCGGATCTCGCGGTCCGAAAAGCGGTTGGGCCCAACCTCCAGCACCCTCCCCGGCCGAAAGGCGCTCGGCGGATAGCGCGCATAGCTGCGGCGACCCGACCGGCCGTCATAGAGCTGCACGAACGCATGCGAATCCTCCGAACGCTCCGCGCGGCAGAGCCCGGGAATGACCGCCAACGCGCGATCGGCGTCCGCGGCGACCAGCTTGTAGTACCAGCCCTCGAAAAAGGGACCGGTCTGGGCGGTCCCGTGAAAACCGCCGGGCTTGGCAAGCGCGTTGAGCTTGTCCCGCAAGACCGAGATCACCTGCGCGCGCTCATTACCGTATAGCGGATCAGGCCTCGGCGAAATCCCTCCTTCATCAGCAGCACCGCCAAGGCCGCCTTCATCGTGGTCCAGCCGGAGCCGACCAGCCCCACCAGGGAACGAGGCCGCAGCGCGGAGGTGATCACATCCGACCAGAATGGCCGCACATGCTCCGACCAGTCCTCGGTCCGTACCTCCCGGAAGCCTTGCCGACGCGCCGCTCCGGCCACGGACTCGGGTGCTACCCACGGCGGCAACGCATAGGCGCGGCAGATCCGCTTGAGCAGCGCTCGATCGCTCCGACTCAGCGGCTCCTTCTCCTCCGAGCGGTGGCACCAGGTGGCCAGCAACAGCGCGCCAGTGGGAGCCAACATCTGATGGCAGCGAGCGAAGAGCGCCCGCTTGTCCGGGATGTGCTCCGCACTCTCCAGCGACCAGACCAGATCGAACGCCCCGTCGGCGAAGCGCACCGTCAGCGCGTCCTCCACCATGAAGCGCACGTGAGCGTCGACTCCGACATTGCTAAAACCCTGCTCTGCGGCCCGGTCCCGAGCCCGGGCCGCCTGCACAGGGCTCAGGGTGATGCCGGTGACCTGGGCTTGGAACCGCCGGGCCAGCACCAGCGAGCTCCCCCCCACGCCGCAGCCCAGATCCAAGATGTGAGCCGCCTTCTCCACTCCGCCGAAGCGCAGGAGCTCGTCGATCAGCTGCGCCTGCGCGGCACGCGGATCGTGCGACTGGCCCTCAGGGCTCGGGTAGTAACCGTGGTGCATGTGCTCGCCCCAGACCGACTCCCACAGCGGGGAGGAGCGATCGTAGAGCGCGCGGATCCGGTCGTTGAGGGGAGGCGTTTGCATGGCTGGGGTCACCTTTGGCCAAGGGCACAGGCCAGGGGGAAAACCAGATACTGGAGATAGAAGAGCCGCCAGACCGTCCGGTAGTAGGTGCGGTAGCGCGGCCGCAGCCAATTCTCGGGCGCGCCAGCGCGCATCCCCCGGCCCGCAGCCCAAAGGCAGGCGATCGCCGCGATCTGGTAGGCAACGAACAGCGGGAGCGAAACCCGTGGCATCCAGAGGGCCGCGGCGGCGGCGAACCCCAGGTAGGCCGCGGTGAGGATCCCCTGCGAAACCCGAAAGACGGTCGCCCGCCCGAAGCGCAGCGCGTAGGTGCCGATGCGGAACTGTCGATCTCCATCGGTGTCCGGAATGTCCTTGAAAAGGGCGATCACCACTCCCAGCGCCACCATGAACAGCGTGAGCCCCCAGACCTCCGGCGTCACCTGCACCGGTCCGCCCGCTGCCCGCCGGAAGTGGAGGAACAGCCCGATATTCACCACCGGCCCGCGCACCGCGAAAATACAGAGCACGGCTAGGGCCGGGAACCGCTTCCAGCGGGCGGGCGGCGCGGAGTAGAGCGTCCCCAACAGCATGCTCGCGACCACGGTTGCGACGAGATAGCCGCCCTGCAACTGCGAGACGGCCAACCCCAAACCCAGCGCTCCGGCGACGGCCACCGCCCACCAGCCCTGCGCCACCGTCAACGCCCCAGAGACCAGCGGCAGATGCGGCTTGTTGATCCGATCGATCTCTATGTCGAAAAGCTGGTTCAACCCGACGATGTAGAGGTTGGCGCCGACGCAAGAGAGCCACGTCGCCACGAGCAGCCCAAGCGAAGACGGCTCCAGCCACAGCTCCGGGACCAGGGCGAAGAGCGCGGCCACGCTCAACGAGGTGCCAATCAGCGTATGCGGCCGCGCGAAGGCTAACAGCGTCTGCAACCCGCCAAGCCGTATCCCTGGGGACAAGGTCCCGCCCTGGCTGGTCGACATGGTCTCGCTACCCTCGGGTCAAAGCGCCTTGAGCAAGATCTTAAGTTTGACCATCAACTCGTACTGCAGCTCCACGCTTCCAACCGCCGCGTCCACCGAGGCGCTCTCCGCAAACGATTTCATAGTATATTGGGCGAACACCTCCTTGCTGAGTGGCGTGGTCAGCACCGGCGCCTTCGCGAACTGTCTGCCGAACTGCGCCTTCCAACCCGCGTCGTAGCCGCTCAGACCGGCGGCGGAGAGGTCCTTCCGGTCCAAGGCCGTACTGCCGACCTCGCCCGCGAGCAGGCCGGAGTTAAGAGCGTAGGAGATGCCCTCCGCGGTGACCGGATCGGTGAACGAGGCCGCATCGCCCACCAGGATCAAGCCGTCCCTCACCCGCGATGCCCCTTCCGAGTCGATCGGCGACAGCGCAAGCGGAATCTTCCCGCCCTTCAGCTCACCACAGAGCTTGGCGGCCAAGAGCTTCTGCTTCGCCACCGGATGCTGCTCGAAGAAGCGCCGCAGCACCGCGCGCAGGTCGATCCGACGCTCCTCCACCAGATGCTGAAAGGTGCCGCAGCCGATGTTGGCGGAGGTGGGGGAGGTAGGAAAAATCCAGAAGTACCCCGGCAGGATCTCGCGATCGAAGTAGAGCTCGATCACGTCGCTCAACCCCGTCACACCCTCGTAGTACCCGCGGATGGCCAGGGCGCAGCGGCGCGGGTCGCGGTTCCCCGCGCCCACCTGCACCGCGAGCGGCGTATTGGCACCGCAGGCGTCGACTACCAGGGGCGCATGAGCCTCGAAAGGAGCCCCTTTCATAGACCCGGTCACACCCACCACCGCTCCGTCCTCCAACAGCAGCGACTCGGCCCGGACCTGGGAGACCAGCTTGACCGACCGCTCCCGCATCGCCGCCCCGAGCACGAGGTTGTCGAAATCGTAGCGG
>JBGTHI010000793.1:0-2125 GCA_041746295.1 Myxococcaceae bacterium | reverse complement strand
CGGCTGATCGAGGACCGCAAGGTCGACGTGATGGTCGCGCTCAGCTCGAACCTCTTCTACACAGTTACCCTGCCGGTCACCCTCTGGTTTCTGGACAGAGGCAAGGCCGAGACTGAGCGGGCAGACCAGGTCCTCTTCATCGACGCGCGCAAGGTCTACCGCGAGGTCGACCGCGCCCACCGGAACTTCACCGAGGAGCAGACCGAGTTCCTGGCCAACATCGTCCGCCTCTATCGCGGCCAGGAGCCGGAACTCGCCAACGGAGCTAACAACCTCTTCGCTCAGCACTTCTCGGACGGCAGCTACGCGGACGTGAGGGGCCTGTGCAAAGTGGCCACGGTCGACGAGATCGAGGCCCAGGACTGGAGCCTTAACCCCGGCCGCTACGTGGGCACCGAGGTTCAGGAGCTCGACGACGAGGTGTTTGAGGAAAAGCTTGCCGCAGCCCACATCGAGCTACGGGAGTTGGCAAGCCGGGCGGGGGCTCTCGAGCAGAATATCGACGGCGTGTTAACCCAGCTCCTCAAGCGCTGAAAACGCTTTCCCATTCGACGCCCGGGGAGCGCTCTGGGATTGCCTCGCAGCCCGGGGGCCCGAGAACCAAGGGACGTTCATGAGGCCAGCGGCGGTACGTTTCGCCCGAGGTGGCGGGGACGATCGAGGGAACCGAGTCTTGAACGAACGCCGGACGCTGCCGCTCGGGGCCGTGTGTTCATCGCTCGGCGGTCTTTGGGGCGAGGCCGAGCCGGCGGCCGGACGTGTCGAAGTTCTGGCTATTCGGGGCACAGATTTCGGTGCAGTCAAGCGGGGAGATTTCACGAATGTGCCCCGACGTTTCGTCACGCCAAAGGTACTGGAGAGGCGGAAGCTCGACCCTGCATGCGTTCTGATCGAGGCCTCCGGGGGAAGCTCGACGCAGCCGGTGGGGAGGACACTTTCGCTTCAAGGCAGCCGCCTGGATAAAGCACCTTGCCCGGTCTCGGCGGCCAGTTTCTGCAAAATCCTCCGGGTTGACATCTCTCGCGCTGAGCCGCGCTTCGTTTCCGCTGTGCTCGAAGCCGCGTACGACTCCGGAGAACTCGACCCGTTTCAAAGCCAGTCCACGGGTCTCAGGAATCTTCGAACCAAGCAACTACTTTCGGATTTCAAAGTCCACTTGCCCAGCCGATCAACGCAGGTCCGCATCGTCGCCGTCCTGTCCGCCTTCGATGAACTCATCGGGATAAACGACCGCCGGATCGAGCTCCTCGAGAACCTTGCGCGGTCGCTCTACCACGAGTGGTTCGTGCGGCTCCGCTTCCCCGGTGCCGCGGCCGGCACCTACGGCCCCGGGGAGCTGCCAGCAGGCTGGACCGTTCGGCCACTCGGCGAGGTCGCCGTGAACCTCGACCGACTGCGTCGGCCGCTCTCTAAAGTCGATCGGGCGAACCGCCCTGGAAATTTCCCCTATTACGGTGCCGCGAAGCTGATCGACTGGATTGACGATTGGATTTTCGAGGGTGAGCATCTCCTGTTCGCCGAGGATGGCACCGTCCAGACCCCCGATGGCCAGCCCGTACTGCAGTTGGTCGACGAGAGATTTTGGGCGAACAACCACACGCACGTTCTTCAGGGCCAGGCAGTCTCCACTCGCTTCCTCTTTCTCTCTTGTCAGAGACATCCGATCTCCGGTTATGTGACTGGCGCGGCCCAACCCAAGATCACGCAAGGGAACCTGAACCGAATCCCGATTCGGGTGCCGGCCCGCGAGGTCCTGAATGAGTTCGACCGAACGATCGGCCCGATGTTCGATGCTTTAGGAAGCGCACGAGGTCACAACCGCGCCCTCACCGCCACCCGCGACCTCCTCCTCCCGCGCCTCGTCTCCGGCCGCCTCGACATCGACGACATCGACCTCGGCGCCCTGTTGAGCACGCCTGCCGCAGCCGCGTGAGTCCTTCCGATTTCTCGGAAGCCGGACTGGTCGAGAAGCCGACGCTGGAGCTGCTCCAGCAGCTCGGTTACGAGGTCGTTAGCGCGTACCACGAGCAGCTCGGCGAGAAGGGCACTCTTGGCCGCGACGACCAGTCGCAGGTGTTGCTGCTCAGGCGGCTGCGTCCGAGGCTGGAGGCGCTTAATCCCGACC
>JBGTHI010000792.1:0-2525 GCA_041746295.1 Myxococcaceae bacterium | reverse complement strand
CCAGCAGGATGACAAGGCTGGCGGTGCCCACGCCGAGCGCGCCCCTCAGGAGGCCTTGGCTCTGGATGAGCACGGCAACCCAGAGCCTCCCTTGCAGTCCGGTCCGGTCCCCGCTCGCGTAGAACTTCGCCTGGCTCCCCGCGATCCCCGTGTACAGATCGATCGCCTGGCTCTTCGGACGCTCGGTTGTTGAGTCGACGTTGTGGCGGAGTTGCTTGTCACTGACCGGCTCGGTCGGATTGGCCGGCAGCAGCTCGAACAGGCCAAGTTCAGCACGGACGACCTCCAGGGGAGTCGGGGCAAGTACGTTGCAGTGATAGCTACTGGTGTCTCCCAGGTGAGGGACCTCGAATTCGAACACGAACGGCATGAGGCCAAAAGCAGCCGCGGACCATTCACCGAATTGGTTCGAGGCCGGTGGCAGGTTCTGCGCGAAATTCTGATCCTTGAAGAGAAGCCGGATGAGATCGGAAGCGCCCGCCGAGGAGTCAGAGCGTTCGAGCTCCAGCGGAACGTCATACGAGAACTTCCCAATTGCCCGATCTTCCGGCCAGCCTTCCACGCGAAGCCAGAGCAGCGAATTAACGATGAGGGCGTGAGCCAAGCCGCAGAAGATGGTGTCCCTCGCCACTGAGCGATGAGCGTTGGCGCTCTGACCGGTGATTGCTACCGGCGGTGCGTCATCAACAACCTTTCTGAGCGCCTCCCTCCGCTGGGACTCGGTATCGGCGGCCGCTACACGGGCGACGTCCAACAGCAAGTCCTCGGTGACATCCGGGCCCATGCTCAGCGCGAGACCTTGGAGCGCGGCTGAATCCAAAACCGCGTTTTGGCGACCCGTCAGGAAAGGAGCAGGTAGTCCCATCGGTTCCCGCATGTCGAGATGAGGCATAGGCGGCCACCGTCGCACTAGTGACAGTGGGACGTAATACCGCGGAGGACGGGTCGAACCAGGGCCGACGATCTCGTCGACTGCGGGCGTGAGGCCGGACGGGATCGTGAAGTCGACGCTGACGTGCCGCCGATACACGGGCCTGTTCGCGAACGGAAACGTGATCGATTCGACCCGGCGGTGGATCCACTCCTCCTGCGAGCGAAGCGCTTCGGCCGCCGAACCGCCG
Source organism: Myxococcaceae bacterium (assembly GCA_041746295.1). GTDB lineage: Bacteria > Myxococcota > Myxococcia > Myxococcales > Myxococcaceae > JBGTHI01. The sequence continues at coordinate 1,404 of JBGTHI010000792.1, read as the reverse complement.
ACGGCAAGTAGCCGGGCTACCTGCCTCAAGAGTGGCTCAGGGTGCTAATCGCGCTTTCGCTGATGCTTCGGAAGAACGGTCGCCGCCACATCGACGGGCTCCTCGGCCGGGAGGGTCATGGTCGCTTCGAAGGAGCGCATGACGAAGTGAACTGGACCCTCCCACAAGTGTGGAAGCCCCCCGTCCGGATGTCCATTCTGAGACCTGCTCGCCCCGTTTCCGGACACGACCTTCGCGGTCGCCTCGCTCTCAGGAACTGAGTCTGGCTGCTCTGCGCTCATAGGGTCATTGATGTGCTGATTATCACAAAGTTGGGTGGACTTGACAACTGTTCCGTCCGGTCCATCTGCTAGCGCGCGGATGCTACTCCTGGTGCCGCGACCCAGCATGATCCGTTTCCGCACGTTGGGTCGAGCCCTGCGTACCGGAATCTAACGATACTTTTCCATACGAATCGGATGGAAAAGATTTCCTCAGCCAGGCGTGCCGACATGCAGGCGTTTTCTCGGCGACTCTTTGGCATGTCGCACCGGCTGGAAGTAGCACTCGCGATTCTCGACTTGCAAGACGAGGAGCCCCACAACCTGTACAAGGAGGCTCTCGCCAACTTGCTCGGCGTGACCGACGCCGAGGTCGAGAAACATCTGCGAGCCTTCCGCTCGATCGGAATGCTGGAGGACCATCCCGATCCGCCCGCTCCGCCTGAGAAGCGAGGCCGGGGTCGCCCCCCGGCCGTCTTGCAGCCGACCGGAGATGAGTTCTGGAATTGCCTGGAGGAACTGGGCAACAGATTTCGTCGCTCTCCACCGGGTAGAGGTTGAGCCACCGCGCGTCAGATAGAACTCCTCAGGCTTGGTCGATCGGTGATCCGGATGCCCGGGTGCCTATCGTGGGATCAAGTCCACTCGGACCCCCGCCATGGGCAAGGACGACGCTTCTTAGCGCCGCGGAAGCGGCCAGAGCAGCTTGGCGACGGCGAGGAAAATCAACGCCCCGATGAGGAGGGAAACGATCTCGGCGTAGTGCTGGACGACGACGATGGCCGCAGCTACTACGACGAGTAATAGGGCTATCCGCCCGAGAAGAAGGTCGATCATCTGCACGGCGGGCTCACCACCTGACGCCCCACCTCTCAGACAGCTCCAGCCCGAGGCGCGCGCCTAACGCCAGACCGATCGACAAGCACATCGCCGCTACGACAACGCCGAAGCGCCAGCCGAGCACGATCATCACCATGAGCTCGATCACCAGCCCCCAGCAGATGATCACGCCGGCCGGCCCGACGCCATTGCGGACGGTGGCCTCGGAGATTCCCTCTTCCCGCGCCGCGGCAAGCAGCAACGCGACGGGGTGTGGCGCCAGCTCGGAGGCGAGCAGACCGGGCGGCGGGCCACCACAACCTTC
>JBGTHI010000791.1:0-7801 GCA_041746295.1 Myxococcaceae bacterium | reverse complement strand
GGGCGGCGCTGGCAGCATAGCCCGTGTCCTGCTTCTCGAGCGCGGCGCGTGCCTCCAGCGCCTTGCTCGCCGCCTCCACGCTCTTCGACGCCTCCCCGAGCTCCGCATCGGTCGACTCCGGCCCCTTGGCGGCTTCCACCTTGGGCTTCGCCGCGCTCAACGCCTCATTGAGCTCTGCTCGACCATCGCCGGCCGCAAGCTGGATCTTCCGGCTGGCGATCCGACCGCTCAGGTTCGTAAGGCGCTCTTTCGTGTCATGCGCCGATTTGGCGTAGTCGCCGTCTTTCTTGGTGAAGGCGGTCCCCTCGTCCAACGCCGCCTGGAGCTGCTTGAGGGAGCCTTCCGCCTCCTGAACCTGCTCGTTGTTGGGCTTGGGGCTAGCCTGGTAGAGTTGACGGACGCGCTCGTTCGCATTCCTCCGAGCGTCATCCAGCTTCGCGCGCTGGCGCTGGATATCGACCTCCACCCTGCGCTTTGCCACGGTCGCCCGGGCATCGCGGATGAGCTGGCGCGCCTCGGCGACCGGCTGGACCAACTCCGGGGCGCGGGCGTGCACGGTCTCGAGCGTCTTTTCCAGAACGGTCACCGCGGTCTTGGCCTCCTCGAAGCTCTCATCGGTCGCGTTCCGCCGCTCGACCTGCCTCAAGGATTGCATCACCTGCCGCTTCGCCGCATCCAGGCTGCGGCGCTGAATGACCACCTCGACCTCCACCAGGCTCTTCTTCACGTCGGTCAGGTAGAGGCCAAACGGCTTGCTGCGCTCCGCCTGCGGCTCAAACTTCTCGGTCAGCTTCCGGACCACAAGGGTCGCGGTCCGCGCCTCGGCGAGCTGTTCCTCGCTCGGCCGGCCGCTTCGCAGCGCTTTCCCCGCGGCAACCAGGTCCTTGTGCGCCGGCTCGATCTCCGCCTTGAGCTTGTCCAGCGCCGCCTGGCTGAGCAGCTCTTCCAGCCGCTTCTTGGCCTGGGCCAGCTCCGCCCGCGCGCGATCGGCATCGGCTCGATAGCCCTTGTCCTTCGCCTCGAGCGGCCTGCCCTCTTCCAGCCGCTTCTCCAGCGCGGTAATGTCCTTGTTCGCGGTCTCAAACTTCTCGGGGCTCCCCTCTTTGGCGAGCGCGGCCAACGAAGCAGACAGTCTCTGCCGGCTCTCCGCGACGAGGGCGCGATGCTTGTCGGCCGAGAGCTGGACCCAGCGATCGTCGACCTTCTTGTCGTGGCGCGCGAGGGTGGCCTCCACCTCCGCGAGGTAGCTCGCAAACTTCGCGTCGTGCTTGGCGAAGGGCCGCGCCTCCTCGACGGTCTTCCTGACCACCTGTGCCGCCCCGCGCGCATCCTCGAAGTCCTTGGTGCTCGGCTCCTTCCCTTCGACACGCCGGCCGCTCTCGGCGAGACCCGAAAGGGAGCTGTCGATGGTCCGGCGGGCCTCGTGCACCTTGATGTTGGCGCGGCGCTGGTCCACGTACTCGCGCTGCACGCGGAGCTCCTTTCGGGCGGAGAGGACGGTTTTTGCGTACTCCAGATCGCTCGCCTCCAGCTCGGCTCCGGCATCGATCGCCTCCTTCAGCCCCTGAACCGCCGCATGGGCCGAGTCCAGATCTGGGGTGCTGGGAGGATCCTTCTCGATTCGCTGAACCGCCTTCGCCAGCTGCTCCCGCGCGGACTGAAGCCTCTTTTGCGCGTCCGCGACCGACTGTGCGGCTCGGGTCTCGAAGGCGGAAAGGAGAACCACGGCGGACAGGGCCAATGCGGGTGCCATTCTCATTGCCGCGCATGCTACCAAGTTGGGGATTTGGAGCAGGAAAATGGCGCGGATCTCTGGGGCGATGACTTTTCTCCGCCATTGGAGTCAGTTGAACCGATGAGCACGAAGAGCCCCCATGCCGAACTGACATTCAGCTGTAGGCTCTCTTTGGCTGCAAGATCCGGCCTTTCCGCCTGGGTGGGTGCCCGTTTGGCTCACCGTGATCCTTCTGCTCCGCCTCCCCCACGGATCCGGACGTGCGAACTATCGCATCCGGCTCTTCAGATTACGAGCTCGCGGTTCGGGGACGATGATGCGTGCCAGCAAAAGCGGATAGCGTTTCATCGCCTCCACCGTGGCCTTGGGCCGGGTGGGCCAGGCGATGACATCGGCGCGGCGGTCTCTACCTTGCTCGCCCCCGAGATGCACTGGATGACCGGCCAGCGGGTGGAGCTCTCATTCCAACCACCTAGAAGGGATACGGCTTGACCTCAGAACGGATCCCTTTACCGCGGTACCAGGTGTAGTACTCGTCCAGCCCACCCACCCAAAGGTCGGGTTGGGTCTTGAGCCAGTTTAACCAATTCTGGAAGGCGGCCAGCTTGATATCGGGGTGGTTGGGATGGAGCAGGAAGACGGTGGGGGCGCCGTTGGCCGCCGTCTTGAGCGTCACGTCGATCCACATCGCCGTATTCTGCTCGGGAGTGCGGGTCTCGATGTACATGTCCCCAGCGGAGAGCGGGAAGGTCAGCACCGAGGTCTCCGCTCCGCTGATATCGTAGTCGGCGAGCAACAGGTAGGGGAACGCACCGCCTTGCTGCGACGCGCACATGTTGGCGTCATAATAGAAGCCGGCGGCCTCCTCGATCGCGGGCAGGGCTTTGGGGCGGAGCAAGAAGCCGGAGCGCCAGCCGCGGACCGAGACGCCGAGGTCTTTCTTCAGGAGCTCGGCAGAGAGAGTCAGCTCGGCGAGGATATGGCCACCGGTCATCGTAGCGGTCGCGCTGTTGTACCTTGGCTGGTACTGTGCGGGATCGAGGATCTCGGTGCCGATCGGGAATTTGTCGAAGTCGGGCGCGTGGGTCACCGAGTGCGTCTGGATGTTGAAGCCCTCGGCTTTCGATTGGGCGAGGATCGCCTTGTTCTCCGCGGGCGCGTAGAAGCCCGACGTAAAGCCGGTCGAGCGATAGCTGGTTTGGATAAACAGGGTGGAATTGAAGCCAAGACTTTTCTCGAGCGGCATGTAGGCGTCGCGCCAGCCGGGGTACGCGTTCGAGGCGTCGAAGTCGTGGGTGAGAATCACCGCCGCGCGCTTGTCCTGCGGTGCGAACGGCCGGAGCGACGGGGCCTTGGTGTAGCGTTCGTAGCTTCTGCGAATCAGCGAACGTACGCCGTCAACTGCAGCCGAGAACACGTTCGAGCAGGTGTTGGGCTGCTTGAGCAACCCGTTCTCGGGTCGGGTCAACAGATTCCCAAAGGTCGGACCGAGCACCACCAGACGTCCGGTCGTACCCAGGCTCTCGAGGAGAACCGCGCCCGCTGTCCCGTCGTTGTAGCGTGCGATCGGCGAGAGCTTCCAAGTGGTGGGCGTCGCCTGATAGGCGCGCGGCGCGGCGCCGGTGTAGATCAAGAACGACCCCTCTTCCGGAGCGTCGAGGTACTTGGCGAGCGGATGGGTCCTTTCGACGAACAGGGTGTCGCGCAGTCCTGCTGCCGGGACAAGCTGAACTCCCAGGTTGGCCATCAAAGTCGCGTCGCGCAGCGACGAGAGCCACAGCGTGTGCCCATTCTGCGCGGCCCAGGTCGGCAACCCAGTGCGGAGCGCCGACAGGGTGTTACTCGGCATCAGACCGGCCTCGATTCCGCCCGCCACGATCAGCATCTCAGGCGCGCGCAACGCTGCGGCCACGTCGGAGGTTACCGCATAGGGGATCCCATACGCGTCGAGGGTGTGCCTGATCCCAAGCACATCGCTGTTCGAGTTGCTGCCGAGTGGATCGAGATCGAGCACTACCACGATGGACCGGCCTGCAGGCGCGGCACGAGTCGTGGGCGCCGGAACGGGTGTGCGGCTGCTGATTGGAGGCAGGGGTGGACGTTCAGCGACGGCCGACTCGATCTGGCCGATCTCGACCTCGTCGGGCAACGAACCTCCACAACTGACGAAGACCAGGCTCAAGCCAACTTGCAATGCAAAGCGAATAGACAGTCTAGGATTCATGTGTCCCCCCTGATTACTGAAATCCGGGGCGGCTCTTCTCATTTGACACCGCGTGAAAGCAAGCTCGAACACGAGCCATCCACCATTCTCATTCGCCTCAGCCTCCTATGAAGTGAGAAGAAGGTGCGCTGCCTACAGGCGCCTTGTACCCCTGCCCTGTCTCCTACCTTGCACTTCGATTGCCGTCATTTTCGAGGCAACAACCCGTTGTGCTACATCCGGTAGATGACTCGGACCTGCGTCGCGTTCACCCATCAAGAAGACAGCGTCGACGCGGGACGGGAACTGGGAAAGCAGATTGCCGAGCATCTTGAAAATGAGCCGGCGGATGCGGTGGTCGTCTTCGCCTCCTCCCAGTATCACTACGAGCAGCTCCTTCAGACCCTCCAACAGGTCTGTAACCCAAAGCTCCTCCTAGGCTCTTCCTCCGCCGGCGAGTTTACCAACGAGGCGAAAGGCGAGGGAGGGGCGTGCGCCTTGGCGTTGCGCTCTTCGGCGATGCGCTTTTCTTTGGGCGTGGGCCGCAATCTGAGCGCAGATCGCGCGGCCGCTGCTCGCCAGGTGGTCGAGTCCTTTCGCGGACTCACCAGCCCCTCGGGTGAGTACCGCTCCGCACTGGTGATGACCGACGCGCTCGCCGGTCACGCCGATGATTTGGTTGATCAGCTCACCCTGGCCACCGCTGGCAAGTACCAATTCTTCGGCGGCGGCGCCGGAGATGATGCCCGCTTCCAGAAGACGCACGTCTTTTATGGAGTTGAAACCCTGACAAATGCGGTGGTGGCGCTCGAAATCGTCTCGTCCAAGCCACTGGGGATTGGCGTCGGACACGGCTGGGAACCGGCGAGCGCGGGCCTTCGAGTCACCCAGGCCGAAGGGATGACGCTGATCAGCTTGAATGGGATGCCGGCGGTCCATGCGTTTCAGGCGCATGCCGAAGCGACAGGCCAGGAGTTCGATCCAGGCAATGCGCTTCCCTTCTTCCTCCACAATATCGTGGGCATCGACACCGGCGCCGGTCATCGTCTGCGCGTCCCTCTCGCGGTCAACGGCGACGGTTCCGTCTCCTGTGCGGCGGACATTCCCGAAGGCGCCACGATTCATCTGATGAAGACGACCGCGAACTCCGCGATGCAGGCGGCTGCCACCGCGGCTCGCTCGGCGTTGGATGGGCTTCAAGGCAACAAGCCACAGGTGGCGATCTTCTTTGACTGCGTGGCGACCCGCCTTCGCCTGGGCGACGTGTTTGGCTTTGAGCTGAAATCTCTGGCCGACACCTTGGGTGGAGCGGAATTCGTGGGCTGCAACACGTACGGGCAGATCGCCCGGGCCCAGGGGCAGTTTGGCGGATTCCACAATTGCACCGCCGTTGTCTGCGTCTTGCCCGAGTAGAAGTGACATTGGACTCCACAGAGGACACGCTGGCTTTCACGGTGGGCTGGGTCGCTCGAATGGCCACCACCGGCGCCCGGCGAGAAGCCGCGTCCGCGCTGGCAACGTCCATGGGCGGAGAGCAGTTGCTCATCTTTGTCCGGGATCCGGAACTTTCAATCCTCCTCCCAGCTCCGGGGTTTCAGCAGACGCTTCCGGGCGGGCCGGCATGGTGTCAGATTCTGGAAGCATGCAACCAGCCGGGTACCTTCCGGGCAGAGGTTCCCTTCCCAACCCTGCGTGAGACCGTTTCCGCCTGCGCGGTCTGCATCCCAGGAGGGACAGCGGCCATTCTCCTCGGGGGGGAGGCTCGCGCGGAACGCATGGAGTCCTTCCTGCGCCTCCTTCCGGTCCTGGGTGCGATGTTCCAGTGCGAGCTGTCCGCAAAGTCCGCCTCGGGTCAGGTGCAGAGCGCCCGCGAAGCCGCCCAGCACGCGCACACCTTGGCCGCATCCCTGGACAAAACCCGTGGCGAGTTGGAGCGGGCACTGACCGAAGCGGGGCGGCTGAATCAGCAACTGACGGATGCAGATCTCCGCAAAGATGAGTTTCTGGCCATGTTGGCCCATGAGCTGCGCAACCCCCTCTCGCCGATGATCACCGCGCTGCATCTGTTTCAGCGGCGCCAGCCCCAGGGCTCACCTCCTACCCGAGAGCTGGAGATCGTCAGTCGTCAGCTCTCGCAGCTCACCCGGTTGATCGACGATTTGATGGACGTCTCACGAATCACCCGCGGTCGGGTCGAGCTGAGGGAGGAGCGGTCGGAGCTGAGCGAGATCCTTTCACGCGCAATCGAAACGACCATTCCCACCATTGAGGCGCGGCGACACAAGCTGTCCGTGACGGGAACGGAATCCCCGGTGTTCCTCATGGTGGACTCCGTCCGGATGACTCAGGTCTTCTCGAATCTGTTGCACAACGCGGCAAAGTATTCAGACCCAAATGGACAGATTCGAGTGGTTGTCCAATCTCGCGCGAAGGACGTGAGAATCCGCATCGAAGATGAAGGCGTCGGGATGTCCGCCGAGGTCCTCCCCAGAGTGTTCGATCTTTTTGTCCAGGCGCCCCGATCGCTGGATCGCGCCCAGGGCGGATTGGGCATTGGCCTCAGCGTGGTCCGTGGGCTCGTCGAGCTCCACGGAGGAGAGGTCACCGCGTCGAGCGCGGGGTTGGGGAAAGGAAGCCAGTTTGAAGTCACCTTGCCCATCGTCGAACCGCCGGCAGTGGCTGCGGAGCCGCCAACGCTTCCTCAGGCACCCGTCGCACCCGTTCGTGCAATGCGCGTCCTGATTGTCGAGGACAGCAAAGATGCCGCGGAAACCTTGGCCGAGTTGCTGGAGCTTCAGGGCCACAGCCCGCAGATTGCTCACCACGGCTTGATGGCTCTGGAGATCGCCTCCAGCTTTCGTCCAGAGGTGGTACTGCTGGACATCGGGCTGCCGGGCATGGACGGCTTGGAGGTCGCGCGGCGAATGAGATTGATGCTGCGCGATGTCCGGTTGGTGGCACTGAGCGGCTACGGCCAAGAGAAGGATCGCCAGAACGGACGGGACGCCGGTTTCGACGACTACCTGGTGAAGCCGGTGGATCTGGAGCTGCTCGCCCAGGTGATGTCACCTTCTCCACGCACGGTCTGAAGAGAAGCACGACCAGATGGCGCACGATGGGTCGCAACTGTTCGGCTAGGTACTCGAGATGGTCCTTCCACTCCGTCAGCACGATGGGAGATCGACCTTCTGTTACAGCCGCCACCACGTCGTCCATGATTCGCTGATTCCGCGCCCGGTCTCCAACCAGCTCTCGATAGATTCCCTGAATGGAGCCGCCCGCGGCGTCGGCACCCTCGCCTCCTGGCATCCGGAATTCGGTCTCACGGACAATCAGCTTGTGCTCGAAAGGCCTGAAGCGCGTAGCGAACGGCCGCAAGAATGCTCGTCGGCCTGCTCCGAACCCACGTGCCCTTCAGGGGCCCGCCTCTTCCTTACTTTCCCCGAATCTCCTCGTAGATCCGCCGGATGAGCAGCCGGAACGCGAGGTCCTCATGCGGTGCCGCCGCCAACATGTCTTGACCATCGGACGGCCAGATCACGAAGCGCTTTCCGTGCGCTGCGAAGGCTCGGACTCCGCTTGCTCGCCCTATGCAGATTCCAGTGAGCCCCGCTGAATTCGATGATCCCGGCCTCGTATCCGGGCCCAACGGATACCGAGTCGCCCTCTCTGGGGACGAAGGCCCTAACGATCGCCTTCTTTTTGGACTTTCGCGCAAGGTTGACGAGGGTCTGCGTCGGGTCATCCAACTCGTCGGGCTGATCGGAGATCGCGGCCGGCGACAAGCCCATGTACTCCGCGAGCCCCTCTCGATCAGCCAGGAGCCATGCTTCAAGCTCTCGCACAGCGAGCCGAAAAACCAT
>JBGTHI010000790.1:0-3894 GCA_041746295.1 Myxococcaceae bacterium | reverse complement strand
TGGCGAAGCCACCGGCCCGGAGGAGTTGGTTTCCGCCGCCGTGGCGCAGGCGCTGCTGGGACAGCCTGCGCTGGCGGTTCCGCTGAGGGAAGAGATGCTGCCGTTGCTGCTGGAGCGGCTGTTCGACGTCGAGTTTGGCGGAGAGGTGGGAGCGCGGGTGAAGGGGTTGGCCCGCGAGACGGCGAGATCCCGGCTCTCCCAGGGACTCTCGCCCGGGACTGCGCAAGAGGCGGCCCGATTGGCCGACGAGCGATTGAATCTTTTCTGTGAATCTTGGGGTCCCGCCTTCCGGGCAGAGGGACGGGTCGATCCCAAGGATGCGGCTTTGCTCGTCCCGCTGCAGCCTTCTCTGACCCCTTGAACGGCTAAGCAGATCCTCCTTAACCCTCGTCCGTGGCGGCTTCTGACGACGAGGACAAGCGATCGATTCCCCTGATCCGACCGACATTGAGTGCTAGACTTACGCGCTCACTATGAGGAGGAGCGCAATCCGAATGAAAGTCTCGACCCTGGTTGCCTGCGCGGCACTCTCTTTGCTCTCGGTTGCCTGCGGAAGCGACGGCAAGGTCAGTCGAACCATCAACAGCACCGGTGGCTGGACCGTTTATGCCGATCCCTATGGCGATGGTCGGGCCAACCCCGCGCAAGGCGTTACCGGGACCGTCGAAGCTTTGGAGTACGAAGATGGGAGCACCCGGGTCACTTTGAATGTCGTCGGCGCAACGCCCAGCCGGCACTGGAGGACGATGGAAACGTCGGCATCATTCGAAGCCCGGTACGCGCCATCGTCCTACCCGACCATTTCGAACTTTTCCCTCGAGAACGGCTTCTCACGGGGTAAGGGGCTTTCCTAGAGGGAGAATCAGCCGGGATCCCTTAGCAGTCACCTGGTTATCGACCACAGCGCGTAGCCGAACCGGGGGGAGACCTTCTCGCAAGAGGTGAGCGACCTTGCCCGTCGGTGCCGCATCGGTGTCGATTCGAGGATACACTGACCCCCCGGCCCTGTAATTATCGTACATGTGAGTCGGCCAGAAAAAATCGGTCGCGCCCGCCCCGGTTACATCGACAATCTGCCTCGACGGAACCGTGAAAGCCTCAGTCACGATCGGAGTACCTGGCGAAGTTCGCCTCAGGAGCACTGTTCGCCGGCCAACGTCATCTTTGAGAATTCGGTCGGATGCGTAAAGTTGTGTGGCGTCGTCTAAACTCAGGCCTCTCGTCTGATATTTATCACCCGCAAAGCCCGCCAGCGCGCCTACCACCGCCCCCGCCGCTGCTCCGCGAGTCGTGGTCATCCAAAATTCCTTGCCGCTCTTTCCTGCGCGATTTGCTCTGAAGGCACCCACGCCGCCGCCTGCGATACCTCCCGCGGCAGTGCCAATGAGAGTCAGGCGAAAGTCGTTCAGCATAGGAGCACCTTTTCCGGAAACTATAGGTAGTACTGATATTATCCATGCCCACTGAGTCGACGTTGCTCCGGAACACTGTTGCCGGCCTTCTGATGACCAAGCCCTTAAAGCCTTTAGGGTTTGGTCTGACCCCAAGTCGACGCCTCGAGATGGGCATGCTAAGCGTGAGCCCCAAAAATCGGGCCGCAGAGGTTTACCCAAGTGACCGTTCCGGAAGTGAATCAGCGCGTAAGGGGGCACCGCGACGCCTTCGCCTTCGCCTCGTTGGTCGGGTTTGCGGTGGTGATGTACTCGGTGCCCGGGGAGTGGATTCCCTTCATGACGCCGCTGAGGCCCGCGCTGCTCACCTCGATCTGTGCGCTGGCACCGATGCTGATGCGCCGGCTGGGTCGCTCCGAGCCAATCGTAGTGGACGGCGCCCGGGGCAAGGCGCTGTTGCTCTTCTTGGTCTGGGCCTTCGCCTCCATCCTTTGGTCGGTGCGCGAGGACGTCTCGCTGTTGACCGCGATAGATCTGTTCAAGCTGGTGGCCATCTACTTCGTGATTATCAACGTGGTGGACACCCTAAAGCGGCTGGCCACGCTCTGTGCGGGGATGGTCTTAGCCTCGTCCGTAGCGGCCTGCGGCGCAATCAACTGGTACCGGCTGGGCATCGACCTGTCGGAAGGTTTCCGCGCCCGTTGGGTCGGTGTCTACACCGACCCCAACCACATGGCGATGAATATGCTGGTGGTGGTCCCGCTGGCAGTGGCCTTTATCGCCCGGAAGCAGACCTCTCTCCTCCTCAAGCTCGGCTGCCTCGTCGCGGCCGGCCTCGCGGTCACCGCGATGGTCTTGAGCCATTCCCGCGGTGGTTTCATTGGCTTGGCAATAGCCCTCGCGGTCTGGGCGCTGCGGGAGAAGCGGAAGGTGCAGGCGCTGGTGGTGGGCGCGGTGATGGGTGTCGCGCTGCTGGTTTTGGCCCCCGAGAGCTTCTGGAAGCGCAACGAGACGGTGGCCGAGTTCGAGAAGGACGCCTCGGCGTTGGGCCGGGTCTATGCCTGGGAGGTGGCATCCCGGATCAGCATGGACCGGCCGATCCTGGGGGTGGGGGCGGGCGCCTTCAGATACTCCTGGTTCCAGTATGCACGACCCGAAGCAAAGCGAGCCTACGTGGCCCACGACGTCTTCCTCGACGTGATCGGCGAGCTCGGCTACGTCGGTTTCTTCCTCTTCCTGGTGGTGGTGGGCGGCTGCGTAGCAGGGGCCTTCGAAGCCTCCAGCGCGGCGGAGCACGGCTGGATCGCGCGCGCCATCTCGGCGTCGATGGTGGGCTACCTCCTGTGCGACCTGTTCTCCGGATATCTCTTGTCGGCCCACTTTTTCATGCTGATGGGTCTGGGCGCGGCGGCGCAGCGCATCGCCCAGGGTGCCACCGAAGTGGCGCCGAATCATCGCCGGCCGGCACAGGTCCTTGCGGGCGCGTGGGGAATGACCCGATGAAGCGCGCACAGACAGCGCGGCCGCGAGCGGTTCCGGACTCGATCCACACCGGGCCGGCTCCCAAGCTGGTGCAGTTCACCCGCTCGTTCTTCCTGGGTGGAACCGAGGTCCAGGTGGTGGAGCTGGTCCGCGGCCTTCAGCCGTCCTACGACTTGCGGATCGCGGTCCTGGACAACGTGGGACCCCTGGCGCCCAACGTCCGGGAGATGGGCTACCTCCCCGAGGAGTTCCCGTTCAAGGGCTCCGCCGCCAAGCCCAATACGATCTACCAGGTCTACCGACTTGCCCGATGGCTGCGCGAGATCGGGGCGCAGGTGCTTCATGTCCATGACTTCTACGCCACCCTGATCGCCGTACCCGCGGCGAAGCTGGCCGGCTGCAAGGTGATTGTCGGGCGGTTGGACCTTGCCCACTGGCACGGCAAGGCGCGGCGTGTGGCCCTAGCGGCGATGAGCCATACCGCGGACCACGTGGTGGCCAACGCCGAGGCGATCCGCGAGATGCTGGTGAACGAGGAGCGGATCCCGGCCGATCGGGTCACGGTGATTCGCAACGGCATCGACCTGCCGCGCTTCGATCGGGCCAAGGCGGCAGGTCTGCTCGCCCCTTTGCCCGACACCCGGGGCGAGCCGGTGGCGGTGCACGTCGCCAACATGAACCATGTCGTGAAGCGGCAGGAGGACTTCCTGGAGGCGGTGGCGCGGGTTCGCAAGAACCGGCCGCTGCAGGCCTTCTTGGTAGGCGACGGTCCGCGCCGCGAATGGCTGGAAGGAAAAGCCCAGGAGCTGGGGTTGGAGGGGGCGGCCCACTTCCTCAAACATCGCAAGGACATCCCGGCGATCTACGGAATGGCGGCGACGGGCGTGCTCTGCTCGGATGCGGAGGGGCTCTCCAACGCCGTAATGGAGGGGATGGCGGCCGGGCTGCCGATGGTGGTCACCGACGCGGGCGGCAATCCCGAGCTGGTGAAGCACGACGAGCGAGGGCTGGTGATTCCCAA
>JBGTHI010000789.1:0-5572 GCA_041746295.1 Myxococcaceae bacterium | reverse complement strand
GGGCGAGCCGATGGGCGCGTCTGGGCGGGCGGAAGGACCAGCGAAACGGGAGCTACCTGCGGGGCTTGGTGACGTCGATGGGCTACCTGGACGTGAAGGTGCCGCGGACGCGGGAGAGCGGCTCGGCGGCGGATGTCTTGGGCCGCTACCAGCGGCGAATGCCAGAGATAGATGAGGCGATCGTCGCATCGTACGTGGGCGGCATCTCGACTCGGAAGATGGGGACTGTGACGGAGGCTCTCACCGGTGAGCATGTCGGAAGGTCGACGGTGAGCCGGGTGACCCGCGAGCTGGAGCTCCAGGTGGAGGAGCTCCGGCGAGCGCCCCTGACAGAGCCCATCACCTACCTGTATCTCGATGGGACTTTCCTCGACGCCCGCTGGGCGAGGAAGGTGGAGAACGTCGCCGCCCTCGTGGCGTACGGCATTGGCCCCGACGGAAAGCGGCGGCTGCTGGCTGTCACCATCGGCGCACAGGAGTCCGAGGAGAGCTGGGCGGACCTCTTGCGGCAGCTCACGGAGCGCGGTCTTCACGGCGTGAAGCTGGTGATAGCTGATGCACATGCAGGGCTGGCCGCCGCGGTCCGCCACCACCTGCCCGAGGCGAAACTCCAGCGCTGCGTGGTCCACCTCCAGCGAAATGTCCTCGCTCAAGCGCCCTGGCGCCTCCGTGGGCGGCTCGGACGCGAGGTCTCGCACATCTTCGCCGCCCAGAGCCTTGGCGACGCCAAGAAGCGTCTGGAGGCTTTCCGAGCGGGCCTCGGCAAGCAGCTTCCCGAGGCCACGGCCACCCTCGACGGCGGCTTCGCCGCCGCCTCCCAATTTTATGCCTTCCCCAGAGCCCATTGGCGCCGCATCAAATCCACCAACGGCCTCGAGCGTCTCAACGGCGAAATCAAACGCCGCACCCGCTCGGTCGGGGCCTTCCCCGACAGGGCCAGTGCGCTTCGACTCATCACCGCCGTCGCGATCGCGGTCACCAACATCTGGAGCCAACGCATCTACTTAGACATGTCTCAATTCAACCCTGCCGACCAGGCTCAGGCGGCCTGATCCATCGAGGAGCCCATCCGAACTTCCCGTCCATTTACACACTGATCGGGACTTGACCCATCGGTGTCGTGTCCAACAAGAGCCCATCCATGTCGAAGACAATCGCCTGGAGAGGGCCGGCTTCCTTCTTCATGTTCCGAGTCTGGCGTCGATCCGCCAGAGAAGCGACAGGTTTGCAAAGTTGTGGGACGCCGCGAATGGGCTTGGGATGGCAGACCGTAGCCGGAGCTCTTCCTTCAAAAGGTCGAGGCCACAATCCCACCCTGCTGATTGACGGACGGGATACGCCGATGCGCCCATTGCCCTCTCGCGATGAGGCGGCTACTCGCTCTTCAACCTCGCAGGTGGTGGCTTTGCGCTGGGGACCGCCCGCCTTCGAAAAGACCAGCGGCAAAGATGTCATTGGGTCGCTCGCGATAGGCGGGCCGTGCTGGAGAAGCGCCGGTCCGAGGTCTAGCCCGGATCGATCACCGGAAAGGAAAGACACCGCGCGGGGACCTGCGGATAATCGAGGTGTTCTGAGGACTTCGGTTAACCAGAAGGAGCCGCGCGGTGAAAACAGAGTGTGCCCCAAAGCAGGTCGAGTTTGAAGGCGTGAGTGACAGGAAGTTGGTGGCAGCGTTCGATGCGGACCACATCTCGTCGGATGGAGGGCTGGTGCTGCTTCACCGGGTGGATCGGCGCTTCGGGCTGCTGAAGAAATTCGCGGGCTGCTTCCGGGACCATCGAAATCCGCTTCTCATCCGCCATTCGGTGGAAGAGCTGGTGCGGCAGCGGGTATTCGGGATTGCGTGCGGGTACGAGGACCTGACTGACCACTCGGCGCTTCGGACGGACCCCTTGCTGGCCGCAGTCGTCGGCAAGTCGGAGCCCAGGGAAGAGGCGCTGGCGAGCCCGAGCACGCTGAACAGGCTGGAGCTGACGCCGGAGGGAGCGACCGCCGAGGCGCGGTACCGGAAGATTGTCTACGACGGAGAGGCCGTCGCCGACTTCTTCGTGGACGCGTTTCTGGATGCCCACGCTTCTCGGCCGAAGGAGCTGGTGCTGGACCTCGATGCGACCGACGACCCGATTCACGGGACGCAGGAGGGACGCTTCTTCCACGGGTACTACGGCAATTACTGCTACCTGCCTCTCTACATTTTCGCCGGGGACTTTCTGCTCTGCGCGAAGCTGCGGCCGTCGAACATCGACGGCTCCGCGGGGGCGCTGGATGAGGTGAAGCGGATTGTCGCCCGCATCCGTGCACTGTGGCCGAAGACGCGCCTCGTCCTGCGCGCGGACTCGGGCTTCGCCCGAGACGAAACCATGTCCTGGTGCGAGGAGAACGGCGTGGACTACGTCTTCGGCCTCGCCCGGAACGAGCGGCTGGAGACCTGCATCGCCCAGGACCTCGAGGAAGTCCGGCTCGAGGCCGAGCGCGAAGGAAAGCCCGTCCGACGCTTCCGGGAGCTGCGCTACCGGACCCTCGACTCCTGGAGCCGCGAGCGGCGCGTCGTGGCCAAAGCAGAACACTTGGGCGACAAGGCCAACCCCCGCTTCGTCGTCACCTCCTTCTCCCCACTCGACCATCCAGCCCAGCACCTCTACGAAAACCTCTACTGCGCCCGTGGCGACATGGAGAATCGCATCAAGGAGCAGCAGCTCGACCTCTTCGCTGACCGAACCTCGGCTCACACCCTCAGGGCCAACCAGCTGCGTCTCTGGTTTGCCTCTGTCGCGTATGCCCTGCTGAACCTGCTCCGCCATTTCGGCCTTCGAGGCACCGAGCTCGAACGGGCGCAGGCGGGAACCATCCGCCTCAGGCTCCTCAAGGTCGGCGCCCTTGTCCGCGTCACCGTCCGCCGCGTCGTCCTGTCCCTCAGCGCCGCCTCTCCCGTCCGCAGCCTCTTCGCCCGCATCGCCGCCGCGCTCGGGAACATCCACACCGCTCCCGCCTGAACCCCGTCTTCGCTCTTTGACAATTCCTGTCGACAACCACCCCGGCCGGGGCAGGGCCCCTCTCCGGCCTGTCTCAGGCACCTACCACCCTGCCTCTGCCTCGCAACCCTCTCCCTCGCCTCGTGCCCTCACTTCCGCGCTTCCTCTCCGAGGCGGTGACCGATCCGGGCTAGCAGAAGCGGTGAGGCGCTTCAGTGCCGATCCGCGTCTTCCCTTTGGTGAAGGTCGCCTGAGCTTCGTGGGAGATTGCCCTTAAAGCCGCTTGAGCTGCGCGCGCGTGCGCTCAGTGATGGTGTTGCCGGTGTTGAGGGTGGAAGCCGGCTCGAACAACAGGACCTCGACCTCCTCGTCCGCCACCGGCCGATGCTCGACACCGCGTGGAACGATGAGAAGCTCGCCCGCTGAAAGATCGATGTCCCGGTCGCGAAGCTCCATGCGGAAGCGACCGCGAACCACGAGGAACAACTCGTCCTCTGCCTGGTGGTGGTGCCAGTCGAAAGGGCCGTGGAACTTCGCCAGCTTCACGTGTTGCCCGTTGAGCTCACCCACGATGCGTGGGTTCCAATGGTCGCTGATGCGCGAGAGCTTTTCTGCAAGGTTCACCTTCTCCACTTCGTCGGACATGGGGCGACTTCTCCTATGGCTCGGTACGTAAGGACACGGTGCGCGAAGGGGGACTCAGGCGCAAGACCGAGGTCACGGCACAGGCTGTTTTCCGTCTGCCTACGCCGCCCGGATCGAGGCTCCCCATCAGGTCACTGCGGCGGCATCCGCCACCTCTGACCATACCGCGCGGCCGCCTTTAGTTTTCTGATGGGGGCTCTGATCGGCATCAACCAACACGGCTTGGCCATCGCTCAGCACCCGATGGTCGAGCCCGGAAGCTTGAAGATGCTGCGCCGCGCGCTCAGCATCAGCGGACTCGGGATGATTTGAACGCCAGTGCGGGACTAGCTGCGGCAATGATGCTTGGAATGCTTGCCTGCAAAAGGCCCGGTTCTTCAGTTGCGGGCTGGATTTGAACCAGCGACCTTCGGGTTATGAGGGCTGAATAGGTAGTTTTCCAAGTGGGCGTCGCGCATCGGTTTTCGCTTTGGAATCAGATAGATGGACGGCTGTTGAGCTGACGGCAGTGGCCGAGATTTGCCGCGTTTCCACGCGATTTACGGCAAGAAACCGTCAACGAAAAACGGGCCTCGAACGTCGCTGCCAACCCGATGGGCTGGCAGATCGGCCTCGATCAGGCCGAATGTCCGTAAATGGCGGCAAGGAACCGTCAAGGAAGAGGCGGGGCCTCGGAACATTGCTGGCAACCCAATGGCCGACCTGGGTTGCCTCCGAGAACTCCGCTCCCCGTAAATGGATGGAAACGGATGGACAAATGGATGGCCGGTGAGCACCGGCTTCAATTTCCTGCACAGGAAATATTTCCTGATCAGGAAATGAGCCCTGCCCTTTGCTCCTACGGCGGAGGCCCACTCAGTTCGGTCACGGAGGGTCACCCGAGAGGTGATCCAGGTCGAGTGGATCGCTGTCGACGTATTGGGCGGCGGTCATGTCCTCCAGCGCTACGACCCGACCCTCGACTCCACTGAACCGCTCCGATTCCGGCACAAGCTTCATCCACTGCTGTAAAAGACTCGCCCAACTCTTCCCCTCACACTGAACATCAACGCCATTGCGGACGAACCAAAAGAAGAGCTCGACCCGCGAAGCACCCCATGAGGGCGAGGCTTGCACGCGAATCTCGCGAAGCGCTCTGAGCCCCCCTCCTTCATCGGTACTCTTGCCGTGCTTGTCCTCCAGACGGCTCTTAAGTTTTTTGGCGAACCTCACAAAGTCATCGGGGAACGCGAAGCGCTCGCGCTTCCGCGAGAGCGCCTGCGCAAAGACCCGACTTTCAGCATCATTCGAGCATCCGGGGGTTCTCACCCATCCGGACACGATCGACTTCTCCACGGTCATCACGCGATCCAGATCCGCGACGAGTCGGCCATACGCTAAGCAGGAGAGTGTTGCATGCGCGGGCCTCAAGCCCCGCTGAACTGTACGCAGATCTTCCCCGCTGACTTTCATCAGCGGCGCAACCTCGACATATGGCCTCGTCAGGCAACTTCGGACGATGTCGCACGTTTGCGTGACAACAATCAGCCCCTCAGCGTCCGAGGTCAGCGCTTGGACCCCTTCCCCTTCAGCCTGTTCCGCAGCTTCGGATAGCGGCTCAACGGGGTCGCCAAGATGGACAAACCACTTTTCCTCGAGCGCGAGATCCCCTTGCCGCCACGCCTTGAGCGCAGCGTCGATTCTTTGCACCTCGCTCGAGTCAGCGGCGAGCCTCCCCACTCACTTTCTCCGAGAAATGGGGATGGCCTTGGCGCCACGCAGCCGCCCACTCGCAGGATGAATCCGGTCCTGAAGCGCCCCAACCAATTCTTCGGGGGAACGCGGCGCGCGATCCGCTCGGACTTCCTCCGACAGCCTCGGAGGTGAGACGCGCCGTGCTTCACCCGGGCCAAGCAACGACAAGACGTACGCGTAGTCTTTAGCAGCGAGCAGATCGAGAGGCTGGAGTCCATCTT
>JBGTHI010000788.1:0-1616 GCA_041746295.1 Myxococcaceae bacterium | reverse complement strand
GCGCTGCCCCGGGCGGTCAGATCGGCCGGGCCCATCCCGTGGGCCATCACGTACCAGGGGGGCGCCGCCGGGTAGAGGATGTAGATCAGCACCCCCACGGCATTGAGCGCCAGAAAGGTCCAGGCCATCCGCTCGGCTCGGCCGGGCTTGGATTCGGACTTGGGCCCACCCGCCCACCGCCGCTCCCCCCGGCGCTCCAAGACGAAAAGGGCGATCATGATGCCAAAGAACTCGGGCAGGTAGACCGCATAGCCCAGGCCACAGACCGCATCGAGCAGCGGCCGGGCGTGCCCCATGAAGTACTCGGCCCAGACCTTGCCGAAGAGCGTGGCCTCCAGCGTCCAGAGATCGCCGGTGTGGATAGGCCCCCTGAGCGAATTGACGAAGTAGGGCTGGTTGTCCAGGAGGATGCCGGTCAGCCAGACAGCCAATCCCGCTCGCGCATAGGCCGGGTTCCGGAAGGGAGCCCATCCCAGCGCCAGTAACAGACCATCGGCCAACGCGTGCTCCGGTCGGAACGCTCCCAATGCGAGAAGCACCCAGGAGAGGTGCCCTACCGCCAGAGCTGAGAAGATCCAACGCTGCACGCGATGCGCCTCGCTTTGCTTAGCTGAGGGGGAGATCTTCCCCGTAGTAGTCCAAGCCCAGATGGGTAATCGGCTCTTCTCCAGCAACGGCCCGGAGGGTGTTCTGGAGCTTGGTGAGCTGCGCGAACAGGTCGTGCTCCACCGGCAGCCCCTGCTTCGCCATTGGCATC
This sequence comes from Myxococcaceae bacterium, assembly GCA_041746295.1. Lineage (GTDB taxonomy): Bacteria > Myxococcota > Myxococcia > Myxococcales > Myxococcaceae > JBGTHI01. Next base: position 859 of record JBGTHI010000788.1, on the reverse strand, counting down.
TTGAAGTAGTAGCTCATCCACTCCTGGATGCCCTTCCACTCGAGCCGCTTGGCCAGATCCATGAACAGCGCAATGTCCAGCACCAGCGGGGCGGCCAGGATCGAGTCGCGGCAGAGGAAGTTGATCTTGATCTGCATGGGGTAGCCCAACCACCCGAAGAGGTCGATGTTGTCCCAGCCCTCTTTGGCGTCGCCGCGCGGCGGGTAGTAGTGGATGGACACCTTGTGGTGCACCTTGCTGTAGAGGTCGGGGTAGAGCGCGGGCTGGAGGATGGTATCCAACACCCCTGACTTCGTGACCTCCTTGGCCTTGAAGGCCTGGGGATCGTCCAGCACCTCGCCGTCCCGATTGCCCAGGATGTTGGTGCTGAACCAGCCATCCAACCCGAGCAGACGGGCCTTGAGGGCGGGGGCGATCACCGTCTTCATCATGGTCTGACCGGACTTGAGATCGCGGCCGGCCACCGGCAGCCCCTTCGCCCGAGCCATCTCCTGAAGGGCCGCGGTCTCCACGCTGGAGTTGGGGGTGGCGTTGGCGACTGGCACGTCCTCGCATAGCGCCGCGTAGGCATAGAGCAGGGTGGGGTTTAACGCCGGATCATTGGCGTCGAGCGCCTTCTCCAGCGCAGCCAGCGACGAGACCTGCTCGCCGTTCGGCTGGTAGGTTTCCACGCTGGAGCAGACCACCATCACCGCGCGTTTGACTCCGAGCTCGTTCTTGAAGTCCCGGATGTCCTTGCGGAGCGCCTCGATGCTCTCGCGGTGGGTCTTGGTCGCCTTGGCCTGATCCGCCTCGATCCGGCGGACGAACTCGGGGTTGTGTACGCCCGGCTTCGGCTTGATCGCCTTCAGCTCCTCCT
>JBGTHI010000787.1:0-1520 GCA_041746295.1 Myxococcaceae bacterium | reverse complement strand
TCTGGCACCTACGTGAAAGTCAGAGCCGAGTAGTCTGCCGCCCTGTTCCCTATCTGACTTGCGTGCCTGGGGAAATTTGGTTTGGAACAAGGTGGATCAACTGATTGATGTCGGTCCCGACCTCGTCACGGTTGAAAGGCCACCGTCGATGAGAGGGTTCAAAAGGCGATCGCACTTCGCATTCGGACGAAAGTCCGGGATGCGCGCAATGACCTGACGGTGCGGCTCGGCATCCGGAAGCAACCGTTTGGATGCTCCCGGATGCAGATGCCAGGTTTCTTCCGCGTACCGTCAGCGGTAGGGATAGCCCGCCTTCTCCTGGATGGCCGAATATTCCTTGAGGATCTGCACGAGGCGCGCGGAGCGGGGGCTGGAGGCGGCGATCTCGTCCCAGAAGACTTCCGCGTCCTTCTCGACCTGGGCCCATTCCTCCTGGGGTATCGAAGTCAGTTCCATCTTTTCGCCCGACACGCGCAGCTGGCCCTCGCCGCCCCAGTACCAGACCTGCCGGTAGTAATGCGACTGGTCGACGGTGGTGAGGAACAGCTGCTTGAGGTGCGGCGGCACTTTCTCCCAGCTCGCCGTATTGGCGAAATAGGACCCGCACCACGCGCCGCAGATGTTGTTGGTGAGCGCATAGTTGCAGACATCGGCCCAGCCGACTTCATAGGCTTCGGTGAAGCCGCACCACGCCGCCCCGTCGAGTTCGCCGGTCTGGATCGCGACCTCAACGTCGTTCCACGGTACGGTGACGGGCACAAGCCCGTATTGCGACAGGAACTTGCCGGCCGTCGGCACGCCGAAGACGCGCTTGCCGTTCAGGTCCGCGAGCGAACGGATCGGGGTCTTGGTGAAGATATGCAAGGGGTCCCAGGCGCCCGCCGAAAGCCATTCCACGCCCTCGACCTCGCCATAGGCCTCCTGCCAGATCTCCTTGAGGCCGTATTGGTTGAACAGCACCGGCAGATCGAGGCTGTAGCGGCAGGAGAAGGGGAAATAGCCGCCGAACACCGCGATATCGACCGGCGAGGCCATGGTGGCGTCATCGGACTGGACGGCATCGATGGTGCCGTTCTGGAGGGCGCGGAACAGCTCGGCGGTCGGAACCAGCTGGTCGGCGTAAAAGAGCTCGATCTCCATCTCGCCATTGGCCGCGGCGTTGAACGCCTCGATCTGGGGCAGGATCACATGGGCGCCGAGGGGTGCGCCCGAATAGGTCTGCAGCCGCCACTTGATCGGTGCGCTCTGGGCACGAACGTAAGGGGCGGCCAGGGCCGAGCCGGCGATCGCTGCGCCGCCGAACCCCGCCGATTTCATGAACTTGCGCCGGCTCTCGAGGATGGTCTCGGACGGGGATTTCGTCTTGATGATCTCGGTCATGGCTTTTGGTTTCCTCTCTTGGGTTGGACGGTTCAGTTGGGTAATCATTTGCCGTAGAGCGTGTTCGGCAGCCACAAGGCCAGTTGCGGGAAGACCATCACGAGCACGATCGTGGAGGCCATCATGAGCACGAAGGGAAA
>JBGTHI010000786.1:0-1921 GCA_041746295.1 Myxococcaceae bacterium | reverse complement strand
ACTCCTCGACCGCCTCGGTCTCCGATTGCCTGACCGCCTTCGTCCCAGCCACGCCCCACCCTGAAATGTAGTGCCAACTTGTCGGCGTAAGTCCCAGTAACTACTTATTTGCCCGGGCTGAACTGCGGAAGTTGGGCTAGCAGTGCGACGCTCCACGCCGAAATATCAGCCATCAACTCTCCGCATTGATACGGGTAGAAACGATCGCAGGGTCCAGTACACTGCAGGAGGGCTTAGCTGGCGCTCCCTGAGCGCGACTACTCGACAGTGACGCTCTTGGCGAGATTCCGCGGCTGATCCACGTCGTTTCCGCGGATGTCGGCCACGTGGTAGGCGAGCAGCTGCAGCGGGACGGTGGCCACCAGCGGCGCGAGCAGCGCCGAAGCCGGCGGGATCCGGATGATGTAGTCGCTGATCGACTTCACGTGATGATCGTCCTCGTCGATCACCGAGATCACCTTGCCACCCCGGGCGCGGACCTCTTCGATGTTGCCGATGATCTTCTCGTAGGAGATCTCCGGCTTCTTGGGCGCCAGGACCACCACCGGAAGATCCTCGTCGATCAGCGCGATCGGCCCATGCTTCATCTCGCCGCCAGCGTAGCCCTCGGCGTGGATATAGGTGATCTCCTTGAGCTTGAGCGCGCCCTCGAGCGCCACCGGATGCATCGGTCCACGACCCAGGAAGAGGAAGCCACGCGCGCGATGGAACTCGCGGGCAATCCCCTTCACCGTCGGCTCGCACTTGAGCGCATCTTCCAGAAGCTTCGGCACCTCGGTCAGGTGGGTGAGCAGGTCCTGCGCGGCGGCTACCGAGAGCGTGCCGCGCAGCCGGCCCAGCTTGATCGCCAGCAAGTAGAGCGCCGCGAGCTGGGTGGTGAAGGCCTTGGTCGAAGCGACGCCGATCTCCGGCCCGGCGTTGGTGAGGATCGAGAACTCGGCCTCGCGGGTCATCGCCGAGCCGATCACGTTGCAGAGCGCCAGCGACATCGCACCCCGGGCCTTGGCCTCCTTGAGCGCTGCGAGCGTGTCGGCAGTCTCGCCCGACTGGCTGATCGCCAGCGCCAGGTGTGATCCGTCGATGATTGGATTCCGGTACCGGAACTCGGAGGCAAGATCGACCTCCACCGGGATCCGCGCCAGGGCCTCGATCATCATCTTGCCGGCCAGACCGGAGTGGTAGCTGGTGCCGCAGGCCAGGATGGTGATGCGGGAGAGCTGGGCCACCTTCTCCGGAACCAGGGTCAGATCCTCGAAGTGAACGTTACCTTCGGAGAGGAGCGCACGGCCACGCAGGGTGTCCGCCACCGCGCGGGGCTGCTCCCAGATCTCCTTGTGCATGAAGTGCTTGTAGCCGCCCTTTTCCGCCATGGTGGGCGTCCAGTCGATGCGGCGGACCGGCCGGTTCACCGCCTGGCCCTGACGGTCGAAGATCTCCACCTTGTCGCTGGTGAGGACCGCGAGATCGCCCTCTTCCATGTAGATGAAGTCGCGGGTGTACTCGAGCAGCGCCGGCACGTCGGAGGCCAGGAAGCTCTGACCCTGCGAGAGACCCAGCACCATCGGCGATGCGTCCTTGGTACAGACGATCCGGCTGGGCTCCTTTGCGCAAAGGACTGCCAGGCCGTAGGTGCCCTTGACGCGGCTGACCGCCTTGCGGACCGCGGCCTTGAGATCGCTGCCGCTCCGAAGCTCCTGCGCGATCAGGTGAGCAAAGACCTCCGAATCGGTCTCGGAGGAGAAGGTATGGCCTGCGGCGCGGAGCTCCGCCTTTAGCTCGAGGTGGTTCTCGATGATTCCGTTGTGGACCACCGCCACGCCCTCGTAGGTGTGCGGGTGGGCATTCTCGTCGGAGGGGCGGCCGTGGGTGGCCCAGCGGGTGTGGCCGATGCCGATCTTCCCCTTGGGCGCATCGCTCTCCA
>JBGTHI010000785.1:0-8957 GCA_041746295.1 Myxococcaceae bacterium | reverse complement strand
CCTCGCGTGCAACCCAGACGCCCGTCGCCACCCCCAGAGCCGCCCCGAGAGCGCCTCGCAGCCCCATCGGCTCGCCCAGGAAAAGCGCTCCGAGGATCGCCGCCGAGACCGGCTCCAGGTAGCAGAGCGCACCGGCCGCTTGCGCCGGGATCTTTTTGAAGGCCAGGGTGAACGCGACCCCTGCTCCAAAGCCGGGTAATAACGCCCCGCACGCGAGCCAGGCCGCGTTGGTCACGGTCAGGCTTGGCACGATCGCCCCTCCGAAGACGGCGAGCAGCACCCCTGCGGTGATCGCCGAGGAGATGCTCATGATCGCCACCGACGAGTAGGCTCTCCCCGCGACCTTAGTGGTGAGCATGTTGCAGGCGAACCCGACGGCGCTGAGCGCTCCGAAGAGGGCGGTCTTCCCGTGGAAGTCGCCTCCCGGCAGCCCCACCACCAGCAGCAAGCCGCCGAGGATGAGCGGCAGCGCGATCAAGGCGCGGTGGGAACGCGGCTCGGCAATGACCCATGGCGCGGTGAGAGCCACCAGCACCGGAGCCAGGTAATGCGAGAAGATCGCCACCGAGACCGGCCCCTCGTGGATCGCCAGGAAGTAGCAGGAGAGATTCAGGCTGTTGCTGACCCCCAGGAGCCCGAGGGCGATGGTCGCGCCCCGGTCTCGCAGCGCCGACCGGCGGAAGGCGAAGGGTGCGGGGAGAGCGCAGAGCACCATCACCACCAACGCGCTGGGGAGCGGCGGTAGGCCCGCGGGACGCAGAAAGAGAGGCCAGCTTCCCCACGTCACCGCCGAGAGCGCCACCACCAGATATGCCATGGGCGTTCGCATAGTCGTAAAGTGAGGGAGAGAACAAGCGAAGGGTGGAGCGGGCGGTAGACTTGGAGGTCGAGATCCTCGATCCAGGAAGAACGATGAGCAGCGCCGCAACCCCTTCGGAGATGATGGCCTACCGCGCTGCGCGCGAGCTTCAGGATGGCGACGTGGTCTTCGTGGGAATTGGCCTTCCCAACCTGGCCTGCAATCTGGCGCGCGCCACACATGCGCCTCGGCTCTTCATGATCTATGAGTCGGGCGCGGTCGGTGCGGTGCCAGAGCGGCTCCCGGTCTCGATCGGCGATCCCTCCCTAGTCACCGATTCGCTGGCAGTGGTGGGCCAGGCAGACATCTTTCAGACCTTCCTACAGGCCGGCCGGATCGAGGTGGGTTTCCTGGGCGGCGCGCAGATCGACCGCTACGGCAACCTCAACACCACGGTGGTGGGGCCCTACGACAACCCCAAGGTTCGGCTGCCCGGCAGCGGCGGGGCCTGCGAGATCGCCGTTCACGCCAAGCGCCTGCTGATCGTGATGCGAATGAGCTCCCGCGCCTTCGTGGAGCGCTGTGACTTCATCACCAGCGTCGGCCACCGGTTCGACGGCAAGGACCGCGCGGCTCTGGCTCTACCCGGCGCCGGGCCTACCCGGGTGATCACCGATCTCGGCGTGCTCCGCTTCGACGGCGAAGGAGAGATGATCCTGACCGAGCTCTACCCGGGAGTCACGGTGGAGAAGGTGAGAGACGCCTGCAGCTGGCCGCTCAAGATCTCGAGCCAGGTCACGGAGACGCCCGCGCCGGACCTCTCCCTGGTCTCGCTGCTGAGGGATCGATTGGATCCCCAGCGGCTGTATCTGTAGGCAGGTGCCTCTAGAACTCGAACGACGATCCGGAGCCCATCGGCGACGCTGGGCCGGGCGCTCCGCCGCCGCCGCCGCCGCCCGATCTGCGCGCATACCCCAGCTTGGCCTGGGCGAACATCGCCTCTACCTGACCACGGGTCTTGGCCATCTTCTCCGCCACATCGCTGTAGGTCAGCGTGTAGATGCTGTTCTCGGCGACCGCGTGGTATTGGATCTGACCGTAGTTCTTGCCGCCGGCCGCGAACGCATACTCCCGCCAGAAACCTTCGAAGGGACCGAGCTTCTTGAGCCCCTCGGAGACGACTTTGAAGCCTTCGAACGTCTGCTTCAGCGTCTGAAGGTGGCGCTCGGCAAACTGTTCGATCTTTTCTCCCGCCTTCATCGGCTCGGAGACGATCACCACATTGGCGCGGAAATCGTTGCCGGTAGGGCTCACCGCGATCGCCTGGCTGCGGTCTTCCCAACCGCTGGGGATCGGAAGAACCATCTCTTTGTGCTGGATCGATGCCATTCGCCTGGGTCCTCATCGGTTGAACACTTCGAAAGATCGGCAGCCTAGCTCAATCTCGCAGCTCCAGTCGCTTCAATATGCTTGAGCTCGAGAAACCCCCATCCTTGCGCCCTAGTAGGCCTTCTCGCCTCCTTTGCCGGGCGGGCCTTGCGCGGGCAGGTCGGGCTGGTCGCTGCTGCCTCCCGGGCCCGGGCTCTCCACGCCCTGCTCGTCCCCCTCGTCCCCCTCAGGCACCTCCTCGGGCGTTTCATCCGGGTACTGCTCCTCGTCGCCCGGAGGCGGCCCCTCTTCCACGGTCTGCCCGCTTTTCGCCTCCTCCACCGCGCGCATGAACGCGTCCTTCATGCTGCCCCCCACGGCAAAGAGGGCGCTCACCCCGGTCAGCACCAGACAGAGCAGCGCCACCTGCGCATAGCCCAACACCAGGCCGACCATTGCCAGCCCTGCGCCGCCCTTCTTACCCTGGCTTTGATCGATCTCCTTCCGGGCCAGATGACCCGTAATCACCGCGGTGGCGGCGCCAATACACGGCAGTGCGACCCAGCCCAGGACGCCCGAGATGAGACTGGCGATCGCCAGGCCACTGGTGGGCGGCTCGCCCACGCCACTGAAGCTGGCGCCCGCGTCGGCGGTGACCGGGCTCACGACCGGTGTGGTGGGAACGACGGGGGGCGCCCCTTCGATCAACGAACCTGGCAACGAACCTGGCAACGCGCCTGGGTCGGCGGGTGGGGGTGTGGGCAACGCCACACCGCAGTTCGGGCAGAACCGGGCGCTCTCCGGCGCGTCGGCCCCACAGTTGGAACACTTCTGCATGCTTCTTCTCCTAGAGCCCGGACCCACCAATTGGCCCAAGCGGTAGCACTTTCGCCAATCGCCTCTTTGCGCGCCAGTCCCAAAGCGGTTTGATTCCCGCCATGGCTACGCTCTCTGGCAAAACGTTGCTGATCACCGGTGGCAGCCGGGGCATCGGAAAGGCGATCGCCCTCCGGGCCGCCCGGGATGGGGCGAGGGTGGCGCTGCTGGGAAAGACCTCGGAGCCGCACCCCAAGCTTCAGGGGACCATCCACTCGGCCGCGGAGGAGATCCGCGCCGCGGGAGGCCAGGCTCTGGCACTCGCGGTGGACATCCGCTTCGAGAATCAGGTGTCGCGCGCCGTGGAGGAGACAGTCACGGCATTCGGAGGCATCGACATCCTGGTGAACAACGCCAGCGCGATCAGCCTCACCGACACCCCCTCCACGCCGATCAAGCGGTTTGATCTGATGCACTCGGTGAACAGCCGCGGGACATTCGTGACCTCGCAGGCCTGCCTTTCTCTGCTGGAAAAAGCAGTCAATCCACACATCCTGAATCTGGCGCCTCCCCCGACGCTGGATCCCAAGTGGTTCGCCCCTCATCTGGCCTACACGCTGGCCAAGCTGGGAATGAGCTTCTGCGTGCTGGGAATGGCGGAGGAGCTCCGGGAGAAGGGGATCGCGGTGAATGGGCTCTGGCCCCGGACGCTGATCGCCACTGCGGCGATCGAGATGCTCGGAGGCGAAGCGCTCGCGCGCCACGGCCGTACCCCGCAGATCGTCGCCGACGCAGCCCATCTGATCCTGACCCGCCCCAGCCGGCAATGCACCGGCAACTTCTTCATCGACGAGACCCTGCTGCGCGAGTCCGGCGTCACCGACTTCGGCCAGTATGCGGCAGAGCCGGGCGCCGAGCTCCAGACCGACCTTTTCCTCTAGCCCAGGGCTAGCGTCCCAGCTCGCCCCAGGCCATGGCCGGCACGGGGACCCTGAGGTCCTGCCCGCCCTGCATGTGGAGCACCCTTTGGGGGAAGGGCATCTCGATCTGAGCCCGGCTGAACTTCTCCAGAATCAGGTAGTTGATCTCGGAGCGAAGCAGCCCGGGCCGGTGGGAGTAGTCGCGGGTCCAGACCCGCAAGATGAAGTTCAGCCGGCTCTCTCCAAAGCTGTCGAGCAGGACGTCCGGACGCGGCTCCTTCAGCACCGCTGGGTGGGCATCGGCCACCTCCAACAACAGCGCTCGCACCCGCCTGGGGTCCTCCTTGTACGAGACCGGCACCGACAGTCGGAAGCGGACCTTGCGCCCGCTGTAGCTCCAGTTGATCACCGAGGTCTGGGCGAACTGGGAGTTGGGGACGATCACCGTGGTGTTGTCATTGGTGACGATGGTGGTGGCACGCAGCTTGACCTCCATCACCTGGCCCGCGATGCCTCCTACCTCTACCCGATCGCCCACTTTGACCGGTCGCTCGAACAGGACGATGAAGCCGCTCACCAGGTTGTTTACGACCGGCTGGAGGCCGAAGCCGATCCCGATCCCCAACGTACCGGCAAGGACTGTGATCACGCTCAGGTCGATGCCGGCGGTCTGCAGGGCGATCACGATGCCAATCGCGATGACCACGTACCGGACGATCGCCCCCACCGCCTGCCGGACGCCGACGTCCACGTCGACGTGGTGGCCCCAGCGCAGGCGATTGACGAACAACCTCCGGAAGCGCTCCGAGAGGTAAAACAGAAGGAAAAGGAACACCCCCAGGTACAGCAGCGTCCCCAACGTGATCGGAGCTCTGCCCAACGTGAAGAGCGGGATGTCGCCCCAGCGCTTCAGCTCCTCGACGAACAGAAAGGTCCCCAACATATGGGGAACACTTACCCGAAACAGCGCCGCCTGGGAGGTTTATCCGGGGCCCAGGGCCTCGTGGATCAGACTCCGCAGGACGGGGGGCTCAAGGGGTTTGAGCAGGGTCCGCCGCGGAGTGCGCTCCAAGAAACGTTTGGCCCGGTCGGTGAACGCCCCTCCGGTCATGAAGACCATCCGCTCGGCCTGATCGGGCGCCAGCTCGGTCAACATGGCGGAGAGATCCATCCCGGTCATCTCCGGCATCATCACGTCGCAGAGGATCAGGTCGAATCGCTTGCCGGAGCGGAAGAGCCGGAGGGCATCGGCCCCCGTCGACACCGCCAGGACCTCGTGTTCGCGCCCCAGGGCGCGCCGGATCGAGTTGCCCACCAGCGGCTCATCATCGACCACCAGAATCCTAGCGCGGTGAAGACTCCGGACGTTGTTCGGCGCCGACGGCTGGGGCCCCATCTCCCCCCTCACGTCGTCCGTGGCCTCGTCGCTCACCGGCAGCCGCACACGGAAGGTCGCGCCGTGGCCAGGCTCGCTTTCCACCTCGATCTCCCCTCCGAGACCCGTCACCAGTGAGTGGCAGATCGACAACCCCAGGCCGGTCCCGACGCCTACCGGTTTGGTGGTGAAGAAGGGGTCGAAGATCCGTCGAGAGTCCTCCTTGGAGATGCCCACGCCGGTGTCGCTGATCTCCACGGTGACCCAGCCGTCTCCAGGCGCATGCCGGCTGGAGATCGAGATCCGATGGTGTGAGGCGCTGCCCTCCGGGATCGCCTGGGCCGCGTTGATCAGCAGATTCAGAAAGACCTGCCCCAGGCGCGACTCGGTGCCGCGTACCTTGGGCACCGGACGCAGTTCCTGTATCAGCTGAGCGCGATGGCGGATCTCGTTCTTCGCCATCTTCGCCGCGAGCTCCAATGCCACCACCAGGTCCACGCCGCATTGGGACGACCCCTTCTCGGCACCCTGGTCTTCACGGGAGAAGGTCTTGAGGTCGCGGACGATCGCATTGATCCGGCCGACTCCCTCCTGCGCTTCTCGCACGGCCTCCACTACCTCCTCCAGCCCGCGGGGGGCCTTCTTCAGCGCGGCCAACTCCGCGTTGACGAAGGAGAGATTCGCGATCACATAGGCGAGCGGGTTGTTGATCTCATGGGCGACTCCCGCCGCCAGCGTCCCCAGCGAGGCCATCCGGTCCGCCAGCAGAAGCCGGGCCTCCATCTGTTTGCGCTCGGTGATGTCCCGGTAGACCGAGACATAGGCCACGGTGGAGGCCTCATCGTCTCCGTCTCCCCGCAGAGGGACCACCACCACTTCGCACACCCGCTCGACCCCATCCCGGCGCAGCACCGTCACCTCGTCGGTCCAGCGGCCGGCGCGGGAGAGGGTGTCTCGCATCGAGCGGGCGCGTTGGTCCGACTCGTGGATCCGGAGAAGCTGAAAAGGCAACCTTCCCAGCGCCTCGGCCTTACTGAAGCCGAACATTGCCTCCGCGCTCTCGTTCCAATCGAGAATCCGGCCCTCCGGATCGAGCAGCATTCCGCTGTCGTAGAGGCTCTCCAGCGTCTTGAGCTGACGCAAAAGGCTCTGCTCCACCGCTTTGCGCGCGCTGCTGTCGATCAGAACCCCGGTGATGCGAACCCCCTTCCCAAAGCTGTCTCGAATTACCTGGCCCTGGGCCTCGATCCAGCGAACCGTTCCATCCCTCCAGACCGCGCGAAATTCTTGATGCATCCCTTCGCCGACCATGAGCGCCCGGCTGATCGCAATGCGTAGCCGGTCTCGATCCTCGGGGTGAACCATCTCTATGAAGGCGTCGGTGCTCAGACTGTGCAATCCCTTGAGGGTCCGGAAGATTTTCTCCAGACTGCCGGACAGCACCACCTGCCCGCCCACCGCGTCCCAATCCCAGGTTCCCACCCGGCCAACCGCCAGCGCCTGTCTGAGCCGTGTCTCCGACTCGCGCAGCTCCGCGCGCAGGGAGAAGCGCAGGAGCGTGGAGGAGCCGACCTGGATCTGATCGCCCTCTTTGAGCGCCGACTGCGAGACGCGCGCTCCGTTGAGATAAGTTCCGTTGCGAGAGCCCAGGTCTTTGAGCTGAAACTTCCCACTTTCCCCCGCGGAGACCTGGGCGTGGCGCCTGGAGATGCCGTGGTCTTCCAAGCAGAGCTCCACGTCGCGCCCACGCCCGATGACCGCTTCTCCTCCACTCAGACGATAGAGGCTGCCAAACGCGCCGGGGGTGGTGGAGCTGATCACCACCAGGCAGGGCGAGTCGGGGGAGGAAAGAGTAGGGCCCGGGCGAGAGAACTCGGCCGTAGGGACCTCTTCCACGGGGTTGGAGCTATCGCTCATCGAGCTTCTTAGTCTAGCGGCTGTCTGCCGGAGCGACAGGAGGAGGCGGACCTACGTTTCCTTCCTGTGTGTGAGCAGGCCCTGAGCCCTTAAGGGATCGCCCGGACTCCGCGGCGAAGCGCCCCCACTGCGAGCTGACCGCAGGCGGCGCCCTCCCCTGCACCCCGGCTTGACCTCACTGAGCAGAACAGCCCGGCTCCCCGAAGCAGACCGGCGAACGAGGCCACCCGCTCGGGGGAGCTCCCCCGGAGGGCGTTCCCTGTCGGATTCATCGGAAGAAGGTTCACCCGGGTGGTCCCAGGCAACGGCTGCAGTAGGCGGATCAAGGCCTCCGCATCCTCCGGAGCGTCGTTGAGGGCGTCGATCAGCGTCAGCTCTACGAACAGCGAGTCCCCGCGCACGGAGAGGATCTCTCCGAAAGCATCTCGCAGCGCCTCGACCGCGCAGCGAGCCGTGGGCACCAGCTGACGCCGGACCGGATCGCGGGCCGCATGGACCGACCAGGCCAGCTGCGCCGGCAGCCCTTGCGCGTTTAGAATTGCCTCGACCGAGGGGCCGACGGTCGAAACGGTGACATGGCGCGGCGAGAAGCACCAGCCCGAGGGCGAGGTGAGCAGCTCGACCGCGGCGAAGACCGATCTTGAGTTGTCCAGCGGCTCGCCCATCCCCATGAAGACCAGGTTGCGCAGGGGCGGAAGGTCGCGCTCAGCCACCTCGGCGAGCCCCCAGGAGACCTGCGCGAGGATTTGGTCGGTGGTCAGGTGCCGTTTGAGCCCCATCGCTCCGGTGAGGCAGAAGACGCAACCCCGTCCACAACCGACCTGGCTGGAGATGCAGAGAGTCGTGCGGCGAGAGGTGGGGATCAAAACGGACTCCACTGCGTCCGTGGCCAAGTCCGAGTCGGGATCGCCCAGCCCGAGCCGGGCTTTCAGCGTCCCGTCGAGGGACTGGGTGAAGGCCTGGAGCAGGGCCGCGGTGGGGAGACTGACCGCTCGAAGCCGCTCGGTGGCACGGGTTCCCAGCGCCGCCGGAGCGAACGGGTCCCTGCCCTTTCTGAGCAGCCGATAGACTGCGGAGGCCCTCCCCGGACCACCGAGCGCCTGAGCAAGCTGGTCGGGAGGGAGGGAGAGGAGGGGCGGCAGCGCGGGCATCGGCTTTGACCTCTACCATGACGCCTCTGCGAGCGCGGTGTTTGACCTCGACCACCTCTCTGTGCTGAACGCAAGAGGTCACCGTATGAGGCTTGAGCCCCCCTTGAACCCTTCCTCTTTCCGCTATCAGCTCTTGGAGCGTCTCCCAGACGGCGCGATCTCCGAGCGTTTCTGGGCCGAGTCGTTGGACTTTCCCGGCATCGACCTGGTGAAGCTGCTCAAATCGGAGTTGCTGGCCGACCCGATCGCCGTCGAACGGTTCGAGCAGGAGGCCCGCTTCGGCCCGATGCTCCAGCACCCCCGGGTGATCCGCTATCTCGACTCCGGCAAGACGTCGGAGGGGCGGCCCTTCATCGCATTGGAGCGGATGGAGGGAGGCTCGCTGGCCGATCACCTGCACCGCGAGGGGCCGATCTCTCCTAAGGCCTTGAGCCGCCTGTTGGGCCCTCTCTGCGAGGCGGTGGAGTTCCTTCACCGTGCCGGGGTGGTGCACGGAGGAATCACTCCGCGCAGCGTCTACCTCGATGGCGGTCTGCAGGCCTTCCAGCCTAAGCTCGGCGACTTCGAGCTCGCGCTCTTCCCCGGCAGCGCCTGCCCTGCCCTCAACCTCG